>JBAXBU010000097.1:0-10921 GCA_037141835.1 Armatimonadota bacterium
AGAAGACTTGCATCGGCAGCTGGTACCAACAAAGTTCTGCCAGCGAGTGCAACTGGTGCCGAAACTTCGACTGTAACAATTGGTTCAGAACTTGTTGAGCCTTGACCGCCTTGACCTTTTCCGCCTTGACCTGCTCCGCCAAATCCGCCGCCACCCGAAGGACCGCCACCGGCAAATCCGCCACCACCAGAGGGTCCACCGCCGGCTCCCCCGGTACTTGATGAATCAGGAGTTCGAGCCGCTTCATTCATTGGTCGAACGTAATATTTCCAGTCAATGCTACCAGTCACTGGATCTACAAGCTGAACCGCACCGTTTGCGGTAGGAACGATAAATTTCTTTCCCACGCCGGTAGGTCGAACTGAAGGCTGTGAACCAAGATTGATTGGCTTTCGAGCATTCGTCAAATTGCCCGACATATCATAAATGTATGCATTTCCAGTTTGACTAACGCAGATGATGGAGGTTGCGCCAACTGCTGGAGAAAATAACATTCTTTCTGGTACCGGCTTTTGCCATTTGACTGAACCAGAAAAGGCGTTCAGGCAGGCCACAAATGCTCCGGTGTACACGTAAAAGTCACCTGCGTAGGCAGTCATAGAACCGTCGGCCGGGGTGGCTCCGAAATTCAGCTTATAGGCTGGCTTTCGGGTTTTGAGATTAAATGCTTGCAAATAGTTTCGATTGTCGAAAAACGCAACAATGTCTCGTCCATCGGAATATATCGGACCTCTCATTCCATCAAGGATTCTGTATGGTGACTCTGCGCCAGTAGCTTGATCTTTGTAAATGGATTGACCAGTGGAAACTTCGATTCCCGAGATGTTGCCGCCGTCCATTGGGAATGCAATATTGTTACCGACTGCAACGAGCTGACCTGATATTTGGTATGGAGCTTGATAGACCCACTTTAACTCGCCAGAAGCTGGATTAACCCCGTAGACCTCCTTTTGGTCGTTGTATACGCAAAGTACTCCATTAACTATAATCGGAGACCTTTTGACGACTCCCTTGAACGGAGCACCATTAGGGAATTTCCATTTGGTGTTTCCGGTTTCTCGATCAATCGCGTATACGCGATTACCTAAGTTGAAATAGATGGTGTTGCCATCAACTAATGGTGAGCCAGACGGTGAAACGGAGGATGGTTGTTGCCATCTCCAAGCCAGCGGAGCTGGTCCATCAAACTGTGCAGCTGCAATGCCACTTACCATTGCAATGGATGCAATGACGAAAGTACGAATCCCAAACATGTTTTTGTAGCGTCTCCAAGATCGCCCGGCGACCTATCCCAAGGACATTGTAATTCTACTAGGGTTCATTTGTCCAGTGATAGGGGCGAATACAATTTAGACGCGCAAAATATAATCTGGATTCACTATTTCAAAAACCATCACAAATTCTCTTAAAAAAGCCATTTTTGAATCTGAAAATAGCAAGTTCCTCTTGATTTGCGTGATCCAATCATCCCTTGAACACGTTTTTGGATTCAATTTGCGTCAATTGAAACTACACAGAACGGCCAATTGAACGAAACAAAAAGCACAATTTTTCATGAGAAGTCATGCTATGCGACTGCTTTGCAACATTAAAGACCTAAAGTATTCCAATCAGCGGACGATGGTTTCATGGAAATGAGCAATGCTCCATGGATACAGAGCAAGCCTTAGGTACACCCTTCGGAATTGAGTGTGGCGCTAAATGCGATGAAGTGCGGGAAGACTGGTGGGCCCAGCAAGATTCGAACTTGCGACCTCACCCTTATCAGGGGTGCGCTCTAACCAACTGAGCTATGAGCCCGCGAGGAATTAATATACCAGATCAAGCTTTTCTATGTCCTGCTTAAATTAACGACATTGAGATATACTTCACGGACTTGCCCGGGTGGCGAAATGGTAGACGCAGAGGACTTAAAATCCTTTGGTAGCAATACTGTGAGGGTTCGAGTCCCTCCCTGGGCACCAATTTCTATATGCTTGTAACTGGATTTGAGCCGTTTCAAAACTACGAAATCAATCCTTCAACCATCGTAGCGAAGAGGCTTTCACCAAATCCAGAAATTTTAAAGGTGAGTTATCCATTTGTCGAAGCTTTTGCTAAAAGGGCTCAAGGCGACGTGATTTTTTGCCTAGGTCTCAACGCCAACCTCAGTGAACCTGCATTTGAACTCTATGCCCACAATGCAATTGGGACAGAACCTGATGCAACTGGTCACAAAGAGACTCGAACGATCATTAAGAAAGGTGGGCCGAAAACTTTGGGGCAGACAATTGCTACACCAGATCAACTCCCTTCAATACCAATGAAGACCAGCTTTACCCCTGGAAATTATCTTTGTAACTTTCTCTTGTACTCCTTGTTGATTCGATATCCGGATCGAAAAATCGGATTCGTCCACGTTCCTCTTTTAGAAAACATGCCCGAGTTCCAGCAAGTAAGACAACTCAACGACTTGATTAAGTATTTGGGTTTCTAGAGAAATCTCTGCCGACAGTACAGACTCGGCAGAGACTTCTTTCTTCTATTGCGCTTACGGAAGCGTGATATTTGTAAATGGAATAGAGCCGCCACCAATAACCGGGGCTTTTCCATTCCATTTTTCAACTGCTTTCTTCATGATTTCAAGCTTCTTGAGCTCCAACACCTTGTCACCTTGCGAGGCCAGCAACCGGTTTAACTCGGTCTGTTTCTTGGCGTTCGTAATGGTGGTTTCTGCATCGATTCTGGCTCGTTCGAGTGAGACCTTTGCCAATTCTAAGGCGTTAACGTTTGCAATCCTCTCATCAACTTTCGTCCGGACTTGTTGGGAAGGATAGACTTCGCCGACATAGACGTCGTCGACAGTTAGCCCCCAATCCGCAAGCATCGGCTTAATTACTGCTTTGACACCAGTACTAAACCCGGCACGGTCTTTGGAGGTCAAGTCGAAAATGGACTTCTTGCCGGTCACGACGTTGACAGCATAGATGGTAGCCCAGCGAATAAAGTCTCGTTGAACTTCTGCAAGGTCTTCGGTACCAAAGTTCTGAAACGCTTTGAGAACGTCTCCCGATTCCACGTGGTAAGAAACCGTGATGTCAACCGGAAGAATGCTTCCTTCGGTTGTACTCGCTTTGATACTGTCGTCAGAATTCCGCTCGCCTTCATTCGAATTTTTGGTGTACGTGGCATTTCGAATACTAGTTGGATAGACAATCAGCTTCTCCATAAAGCCAAGCCAAACCACTTGCGGCTTGACTAAGTTCTCACTCAAACCGGTTCGAGCATTAAACTTGACACCAACTGTAGCGGGTGGAATCTGCTTCATACATCCCGTAAGGGTCAGTAAGCAAACTAATCCAACTAAGAGCATTATTTTCTTCATTTCTGGCCTCCAAGTTGTCGGAGCAAGTCTTGGGTCAAGACAATCGTTTGCCCAGCTTTCGGACTAACCGGGGGCAGGGCGCCGTCCCATTTTTCAATTGCAGCTTCAGCTGTTTCGAGTTTGAGTAGTTCGATAGAGCGATCCTTAGCCTCAGAGGCAGTCATGACCGCCGCCGTAGAATTTGCTTCTCCTTTTACGATCGCAACTTGGCGGTCAATTTCTGCAATTTGTCGCTTAAGGCGGGAAATCTCAAGTTCAACATAACTGTTCACCCGGCTAGCAATTTTTTGTTGAATATCCTGTGATGGATAACAACCACCTAACATTGCGGTTTCGACCGAAATTCCTTTTGAGATCAATTTTTCCTTCAACAGTTTTGTAAGCTTTGTGGAGGCATCCGCTCGTTGAGAGCCCATTAAAGCAAAAAGGTCATATTGGGTTCCAATGTCGTTAGCTGCTTCCTTTACTGCTCGGCGAATAAAGTTGCGCTGAATCTCATCGATTGGCACCGCACCAAATGCATTGAAAACTGTCATTACATCCTCTTTTTTGATCCTGTAGATCACGACGACGTCGAACAGGGTGTTTGCATTGTCATTGGTTGTGATGAGGATTCCGTCGGCGGTTTTCGACTCGCCGGCAGTCTCATCTTCGGTATAGATCGCCGCATTTAGTCGAGTTGGATACGTGTACAATTGCTGTCGCCAACCAATGTAGATGGCACTTGGGTTGTAGACCTGAGGTAGCAACCCCTTGTTGGCATCATAGATGACGCCGACATGACCAGCGGGCACCCAGTCGAGCCGAGACATGTAAAAAAGAAATGCGAAAAAAGGGACGAAAATGATCAGCAGCACAGTGCGGATCAGCTTTTTCAACGGTGGGCGTTTCATAGTTGGCTTTTGCCTTCAAGTTCTTCAACTTCAGCTTCTGCCTTTTCTAGAGCAGCTGCCTTTTGGAGTTGGATTTCTAGCTCCTGAGCCGCAAGTTTTTCTCGGACTTTGGCTTCTCTAGCTTCTCGTTTTGCGTCTTGCTCCATCCAAAGCTTGAAATATCGAATAGCTCTGAGGAACTGTTCTCGGAAGAGGAACCAGCCTGCGACACAAACGACTCCAAATATGAATGCCAATCCAAGGATTGTTTCAAGAATAATGTTCAAAGGTCTTGCCTACTAATCATTACGGAACAAGCATTGATTAGGATTCGCCAACTCCTTCAAATTCCAAATTCTGTGGCGTAGGAGCCGCCCAAAAAGATATCATCAAGGCATGTCAACCCTTGGTAAAGCTTGCCTACTTGAAGAACCTGGAACCCCCTCCGTTATTCGAGATATCACGATTGAAGATCCGGGTCGCGATGAAGTTTTGATCCGGGTGGTTGCTAGTGGAGTCTGCCATACGGACCTCACCGTTAAAATGCTCAACGGGAACGGCATGTCATTCCCAATCGTGCTAGGACACGAAGGTGCTGGAATTGTTGATAAAGTGGGCGAAGGAGTCACCCATCTTGCCGTTGGTGACCCAGTCGTTATTGCCTACCGAGCGCCATGTGAAAAGTGTCCCGCATGCCTCCGTGGAGACCCGAGACGATGTTATATGGCACTCCGACCAGGGCCACGAATCAAGCGGGCTAGCGACGGCGCTGCCTGCTCTCAGGTGCTTCGATGTGGAACTTTTGCAACCCACACCGTCGTTCACGCCAAAGCGGCAATCAAGATGCCGGTCGGAATGCCGCTTGACAAGGCATGTTTAATCGCATGCGGAGTTGTGACTGGCGTCGGAGCGACCTTTAATACCACTCCCGTTGCCCGAGGTTCACGAGTAGCCGTTATCGGCTGCGGTGGCGTTGGACTAAATGTCATCCAGGGAGCAAAACTCGCTGGAGCAAAGCAAATCATTGCCGTGGATGTGAACCCAACCAAGCTGAAATGGGCGAAAGACTTTGGCGCCACCGATTTTGTCAATGCCAAAGATGGTGATCCGGTTGAAGCAGTACGAAAACTTACGGAAGACGGCTGGGATGGTGGCGTAGAATATGCATTTGAGGCGACGGGTATTCCGGCATGTATCGAACAAGCCGTTAAAATGCTATCGTACGGCGGCACTGCAACCACGATTGGTTTTCCCGCGCAAACCGATTCCGTGAATCTTAATATTGGTGACATGGCTACTGGCGTCTATTGGAACAAAGCCGGACTCAGAGTTTGCCACTGTGGCGATACTTTGCCATCGCTTGACTTTCCCATGCTTGCAGACTTATACATGAAGGGCCAACTCAACTTGGACCAAATGGTGACTCGAAGAATTACGCTTGAAGATGTCGAAGAAGCCTTTCACGAAATGGAAACTGGTGATGTAATTCGATCGGTTATTGTTTTTTAGCTTAGTTTTTTATAGATTTGGATTTCGCCGGTTTCGATTTAGAGCCCTTGGTCGGCTTAATCATCTGATTAAGCTTTTGGTTTGGCGGCGCAACGTCGCCCATTTCAACCTGGACTCGTGAAACTGCAACCTTGCCCATTGTTGCTTCTTTTTGAGGCAAGGGCTTTGTTACTTCAACTTGTGCTGGACCGTTTGCTTCGCCCTGTATTGCCTGCGGGGAACATCCGGCAACGGAAGCCGCAACGGCGCCAGCCAGTAACATTCTTGGAATCCATCCATCTTTGGTGAGAACACCCCGGTTCGCATCAACTGTAATCCTGGCGCAAATCCTCTCTGGCGTATTGAGGACTTGCTCGGCTTCGAGGGCATTCATTGCCGATAAATTGTGGACAAAGCAGCTACAGCCGGAGCAAAATCGCTTTGTTGCTCCTCCCTCCATAGCCTCCCAATCCTCGGGGCACTTAGTCGGAATTTCGATTTGTCGAAGCAATTTGAGTTTAGAAAGTTCCATTTGTAGCATTTGTGCCGAACCACAGCAAAAACGTTCAAATGATTTCTTTTAAGGTAAGTAACCTAGTGAAAATGTCATTTCACCGATTTAAGTTAGGCAATTGTGAAATTACCGCTTTGCCTGCACAGCCTAGCGAAGTTGTATCTGCAACTGACCTCTTTCCAAATGTTGACCCAAGTGAATTCAAGGCTGAATTTGATCGGAAACCACAGTTCTTTGGAGCCAATGGCAATGAGCTTCGATTTGCCCAAACAATTTGTGCAATTCGTATCAACGAATTCCTCATTTTGGTGGACACCGGGATTCCATATGAGAATGTTGAAGCCATACTCCTCGACAGCATCAAGGAGGCAGGACTCTCTCCTGAGGATTTCACCCACGTTATCCTTACTCATCGCGATATGGATCACATAGGCGGCACCGTGCTTAATGGTCAAATCGCATTTCCCAAAGCGCGCTTCGTAATCGCACAATCTGAATATGAGGACTATCAAAGCGATTCAGTAAGAACTCACTTTCCGACTTATATCGGGCCGTTGTTGAGTGCTGGAGTTCTTGATGTTGTACTAGACGACGCTGAAATCGTTCCAGGAGTGCGTTTCATATTGACGCCAGGTCACAGAAGCGGCGCTTCTAGCGTTTTGGTCAACAACGAGTTTTTGCTTTTAGCCGACGTTTGGCATTGTCCCTCTCAAGTTTCAAACCCGGATTGGCATATTAAATGGGACTCCGATGTCCATTTAGCTTCAAGAACAAGAAGGGAAGTTATTGAAATGGCAGAAGAAAAGGGTTGGCTCGTCGCCGCACCGCATTCACCGGTATTTGGATTAGGTTGGGTCGTGCGAGATCGCGAAGAAATGATTTGGAAACCAATGATTTCATAAGGGGCTTAAAGGGGTAAACATTGCCTTGATGCTTTCCCTTATTGCTGCAATCACATTGGCCATCGATCTACCAAAGCCGTCGCCGGCTCAACTTGCGTGGCAAGATGCCGAAGTGGGTATGTTTGTCCACTTTGCGCCAAACACCTGGCAAGACAAGGAAGGTGATGATCTTTCAATCCCACCTTCAAAACTGAACCCCGCCAAGCTCGATACCGATCAATGGGCGAGAACGGCAAAGGCTATGGGTGCCAAATACTTGGTCTTCGTGGCAAAGCATGTTGGTGGCTTTTGTTGGTGGCAGACAAACACGACAGACTACGGAGTCAAGGAAACTACTTGGCGTGGCGGCAAAGGAGATGTAATGGCTGATGTCTCGAAATCTTGCAAAAAGTACGGACTGAAGCTAGGCGTCTACCTATCACCGGCCGATGGAAAGCACCAGATTGAAGTAGGTGGGAAGGCAAGAGACTCGATTGCTCAAGCCAAGTATGAAAAGGTCTTTAGAACCCAACTTACGGAACTTCTTTCAAAGTATGGACCCATATTCGAGGTTTGGTTCGACGGAAGTTTGGTCTTTAATGTAAAAGACATTCTCGATAAGTACGCTCCCAATGCGGTCGTATTCCAAGGTCCACAAGCTAGCATTCGGTGGGTCGGAAATGAAGAGGGCTACGCTCCTTATCCGGCATGGAATGGAGCGAAATTCAATCCAAAAACTTGGGGAACGTTAACCGCGGCAGATGGTGATCCGAACGGTGACCGATGGCTACCAAACGAAGTAGATTGTCGAATGCGGGACACCTGGTTCTGGAACACTCACAACGAAGGCAGCATTAAGTCAGTTGACAAATTGATGGAGATGTATGAGCAAAGCGTTGGGCATGGAAGTGTCTTGTTACTTAACAACACGCCAGATCCTAGTGGTCTTATTCCCGCAAAGGATGTACAGCGAGCAAAGGAGTTTGGTGACGAGGTCAGGCGACGCTACGGGATCAAAGTTGCGGACGTGAGTGGTCACGGAAAAGAAATCACTGTACAACCCTCGGCACCATCAGTCATTGATGCCGTGGTATTGATGGAAGATATTTCACAGGGGGAGCGTATTCGTAAATATGTTATTGAAGCTCGAGTGGATGATCAATGGATTGAAATAGGGTCAGGCACAGCAATCGGTCACAAAAAGATCGACAAGTTTGAGCCAGTTCGAGCCTCGTCCGTGCGACTTCGGGTCTTAGAGAGTGTGGGAGAACCGCAAATAAGAAGACTTTCTTTGCACCGAACTTCTAGCTAAACAATTTCCAAATAGGGACGTTTAATAATGAGAATATGAAAGCACTTGCCGGTATCGCAATCTTCATTTTCCTGACGATCGGATGTCTTGCCCAATCAGACTCAAAGCCCAATACGATGAAACTAAGCATTCCCGAAATGGGGGCTGATAATGTTCTTCCCAAAGAGTTCACCGGTGATGGCGCAGGAATTAGTCCACCTTTGAGATGGAAAAAAGGGCCAGAAGGCACCAAATCTTACGCGGTCATCATGCATCACATTGATCGCGATGGCAAAACTAAATGGTATTGGACCCTTTGGGATATTCCAGGTGATTTAACTATGTTGCCAAAGAATTCAACAAAAATAGGAACGTTGGGCTCCAATGAAATGAGCCGAGTGCCAGGCTATGGACCACCAAACTCAAAAGGACCGGGGACAAAGTTTTACACGATCACGTTATATGCGCTTTCCGACAAGCCTAAGCTTAACGTCCAACCGTATCGAGTCAACCGGGACGTTTTGCTTGAAGCCATGAAAGGCTTAATCCTCGACACATCGGAATTGAAAGTTTCCCATTCACGGTAAGACCATGAAAGTAAAACTACTTGTTATCGTTGCCTCGGCGGCAACCCTCGGATTCATTGGGAGGGATGCTTGGGCAGTCCTCCAAAATGGTTGGATCAAGCCAGCAATGACTGATACTGAGAAAGTGAACGTATATGCGGATAACTGGTTCATGATGTACATCAATGGCAAACCAGTCGCCGTTGACTCTATCGACTTTCTTCCTCACAACGTCGTAACTGTGGACATCCTGCCCGAATACCCAATGACGATTGCCGTGCTGGCAAAAGACAATGCAGACCCTAAAACGGGACTTGAATACGGGGATCACATGGGCGATGCGGGGTTCATCATAAAGTTTGCCGACGGAACCGTATCAAATGCATCTTGGAAGGCAAGAAGTTTCTTCAGTGGCCCGCTCAATCGGGACGTTCAGAATCCAAAAGTTTCAGTGGAGCCTTTACCAAAAGATTGGTTTGCAATGAACTTCGACGATTCAAAGTGGAGCCAAGCGGTCGAATTTACTGAGCAAAGAGTGAACCCAAAGAAGCCATTTTATGATGCAGATTTTAGTGGGGCAAAGTTCATCTGGACAAAGGACCTAGACCTCGACAACACCGTCATTTTTCGAACAAAAGTTGAGAAATCTGGCTGGAAATCTCGATGGAATACGAAACCAGAGCTTGACGTATCTGGCGCTCCGTTTCGTTAGCAATCCAACAATAGAGTGGAACCACGCTTTTCTCATGTCCTAGAATCCTATAAATACACCATGTGCTCCTGAAGAATGGCGTAGAGTATTAGAAGGGATGAGTAGGGCGACCTTTACTGTTACGGCGGGTGTAGTGCTGTGCTCTGTGGCATTTGTTGTCTGGAAAAGCAATCAGCCGGCGACGGTGGAAGTGGTCAAGTCGGTGCGACAAGACATCACCTCAACCCTGGCGGTTAGCGGTGTTTTGGAAGCGGTTGATCGCTCAACGATTTCAAGTCAAATCGTAGGAGCAAAGATCACGAAAGTCCTTGTCGATATTGGTGACCAAGTACAAAAAGGTCAGCTATTGGCGGAATTTGATTCATCAGATGTTCAAGCTCAACTTCGAGCCGCTGACGCCTTGATCGCGCAGGCTGTTGCCCAGTCGAAAGTGCAGGACACAAATGAATCAAGTGCCAATTCTAGTCTTCGACTCGCCGAAGAAAACTTGCGGGAAGTGAATGATTTGCGAGTTGCTGTGAATCAGGCTAAAACAAATCAGCAAACTGCGAATCAAAGGGTCAAACAGCTCGAATCCAACATGACCAGAATTCGAACTGGCGGACGCGAAGAACAAATTCGACAATCGAAATCACAGCTCCTAAAGGCAGAAACCAATCGAGATCTGAAGAAAAAAGAATTTGAGAGAGCGGAGACGCTTTGGCGTGAAGGGGCACTATCGAAAGCGAACTACGATGTAGCAAAAGCCGCTTTTGTATCGGCTCAATACGATGTCGATGTTGCGAATGAAAACGTCAAGATTCAATCAACGCCGAGGATCGAAGACGTGCGCCAGGCGGAAGCCCAACTGAGTGAGGCAAAACAGGTTTATGATGGTGCCACTTCGGTCCTAGTTTTGGCAAACAAGAATCTCAATCTTAGAATCGCGGCTCGCCAACAAATTGTTCAAGCGCTTGGTCAGAAGAATGTTGCGATCGCCACGAAACAAGTCACGAATGCTCAAATGTTAGCCGGAGAGGCACAGAAACAATTAGCACTGACTCAATTAGCAAAGACCCAGTTGCGCTCGCAATTTTCTGGCCGAATTTCCCAGAGACTTGTTGAGCCAGGGCAAACCGTGAATATCGGAACCTCACTTTTCGAAATAGCAGGCAACGGTCCGCTTCGTATTCGTCTAAATGTTGATGAGGCAAATATCTCCCTTATCAAAGTTGGCGACAAAGCAACCGTAAG
>JBAXBU010000098.1:0-10801 GCA_037141835.1 Armatimonadota bacterium
TAACAATCAATACTTTGATGTCAGTGGAAAAGCGATTCCAGACATCCAGGTCGATGAATCTCCCGGACATATGGCCGAATTTGCTCGGGCAGCAATGGGTGGCCCGGCTGCGGTTTCCAACTTTCCCAACTATGCAGGTCCGCTTGCCGAAGCGGTTCTCTTGGGCAACCTTGCGATCTGGGCTAACGGTCCACGGCTTGAGTGGGATGCTAAGAGAATGCAAGTCAAAGGTACGACCGAGTACGATTCCTTGATCCGGCCGACATATCGAAAGGGCTACGGCGTTTAGTCAAATCAAATTCCAGGAAGGTTATTTAGGACCGCGTGAGGTAATTCACGCGGTCCTTTGTTGTTTGGGTTGCATTCTCATGTAAAATTGCCCACAGGGAAATATGGCAAAAGAGCTTTCACGAAGAGATGTTTTAAGAGGATCAGCAGTCGCAGTCGCAGGAATGGCAATGAGTTCGGCATTTGCCGAGGGAACGCAAGCCCCAACTCCGGGCAAACGATTACGATTCGGAATCATCGGTTGCGGCGGAAAAGGAGAAAGCGGTATGTCCGAGGCAGCTAAGCACGGCGATATTGTCGCTATCTGCGATGTCGATGCCAATGCCAGAGCCAAGGGAATGATGACTCACCCTAAGGCTTCCAGCTTTGATGACTATCGGTTTATGCTGGAGGCTATGCGTGGCAAATTGGATGCCGTGGTCATCAGTATTCCGGACCATCACCACGGAGTAGCTTCAGCCTTAGCTATGCGACAGGGACTTCACTGTTATTGTGAAAAGCCGCTCTGCCGAACTATTTGGGAAGCGAGACAGTTGGCAAAAATTGCTCGAGATAAGAAAGTCATGACCCAAATGGGAAACAACAGCACCGAAAGCACACCGATGCGAAAGATGGCTGCCCTCATCAAGTCTGGACACTATGGAGCGGTTAAGGAGATTCATCTTTGGACAAACCGAGCCAGCGGTATGTGGCCTCAGGGCATAGAACGACCCGCACCAGCCGTAGCTCCTAAGGAACTGGATTGGGATCTATGGATTGGGCCACGACCAGAACGGCCTTATGCGAAGGGCTACCATCCATTCGCTTGGCGTGGATTTTGGGATTTTGGTACCGGTGCCCTTGGCGATATGGGCTGTCACATTTTCAATATGCCTCATATGGCGCTCGATCTCGGATCTCCAATTGCAGTCCAGGCGCAAACCAGCGGACATAACAAAGAAACTTTCCCGGCATGGGCAATTGTTAAATATGAATATCCAAAGCTTGGCGATCGACCAGCCTTTACGTTGACATGGCACGACGGCGGACGCAAGCCAGACATCGACCTAGCTCCAGAGTTTGACTATCCTGGCAATGGAGTCATCGTCGTTTGTGAGAAAGCGACTATTTATAGCCCTCACGAAAGCAACCGAGAGTATCACATCGTCGGTGGGGGAACCATTCCTGACATCGCGGTAGACGAGTCTCCGGGACACATGGCAGAATTTGCTCGAGCGGCAATGGGTGGAAAGCCTTCGGTATCTAACTTCCCGAATTATGCTGGTCCCCTTGCCGAGGCAGTGCTTCTGGGCAATCTCGCGATCTGGGCAAATGGACCACGCCTTGAATGGGACTCGAAGAAGATGCAGGTTAAGGGCACGAATGAGTACGACTCCCTGATTCGACCGGCATACCGTAAAGGCTACGGCATATAGTTCCGTCTGAAATTCAAGTTTGCCTTCAACTCATATTGAGGGCAAACTTGTTTTTGGAGTCATCGATTATCCATAAAATTGGATCGGTAACGCTACTTTCAGTTATAGGCCATTAGTTCAAATTAGCTTCCTTGCTATTAGGCTTATATCTCTTGATTTCTTCACGTATAATTCCGAAATGACTGGTAAAGCTAACTCAGAGCAAGTCCACCAAAAATTGAATCAAGAGCATCGCCAGATCGGCGGCTATTTTGGCCTTATGTTCTTGGTGTTCTACTTGTGCACGCCACAAGGTGGCTTCGCCGATATTCCGATATCATTCTTGCTCAAGGACACCTTAAAGCTCGATCCACAGCAAACTGCCTTTGCCCGATTACTCATTGCAGCACCAACTTACGTTGCATTCTTGTTCGGATTTATCCGTGATCGGTGGAATCCATTTCGTCGTGGTGACCGAGCCATATTCTGGATCTTTGCGCCAATTGCTGTTCTTTCATTCGGTTATTTGGCAACCGGAAAATTAGACTATTCCCGACTCTTGATTGGTGCTATTTCTGCCACGGTTGCCTATCGATTCTTGGCTGCTTCAACTCAAGGTCTTGCCGCAGACGTAGGCAAGCGACGAGGAATGACCGGTCGAATCAGTACGATTTGGAACATCATATGGAACCTTCTTGCTGGCGTCGCTTACGTTTTAGGTGGCTGGGTTTCCGATCATTTGACCTACAGCCAGACATTTGAACTCCTTGGTGGACTCACCCTCATTTACATCATTCTTGGCTTCTGGAAACCTAGTGCGGTGTTTGATGGAGATGATGAAAGAAAAAGTGATCTAATGCCTTTTTGGCCGGAAGTCGTCCGCATATTGAAGCATCGACCGGTTTGGCCGGCAGCAGTCATTTGGCTGTTGTGGTCGTTTGCTCCGGGATTTTCGACTCCACTCCTGTATTACCTAACAAATGTCATTAAGGCTAGCGATACGCAATATGGACTATTCTTTGCAATTTTTGCGTTTTCATTTATTCCTACTTTCCTGTTGTACGGCTACCTATGTCAGCGTGTAAGCCTTAAAAAACTGCTGTGGTGGGGCACGGTCGTTGCAGTACCGCAGATGTTCCCTTTGCTCTTTTTGCACTCACCAAACCAAGCATTATTGTTGGCAGTACCCATTGGACTTTCCGGTGGCATCGCCACTGCGGCCTATATCGATTTGCTTATGCGATCTTGCCCAAAAGGACTCGAAGGCACAGGCATGATGTTGGCGGACACGGGATACTTTGTCGCACTGCGATTTGGTGACGTATTTGGATCTTGGCTCTATAAACAGGGTGGATTTGCTCTTGCTGCTTGGATCACGATTGCCGTTTACGCCCTTATTTTGCCCACGTTGCTCTTTGTTCCAAAACTCCTTATCGAATCCCATGATGCCGATGAGGCAACGGAAGAAGCCATGGTTGAAGCGGCTGAAATTTCCCCTCATGGGGCTGTATGAGTCTCGGTCTCTCTCACCATCGGGTTGAAATTCATTCGTATGATCCCGATTGGCCACGACTTTATGCGGAAGAAGCCAAACGACTTCATTCAGCCTTAGGGGATTGGATTCTTGATATTCGGCACATTGGTAGCACCGCAATTCCAGGCATGCCATCCAAGCCAATTATCGATATCGCCATCGGCATACGAGACTTTGACGAGGGATTCGATATGGTTCCTCTGATGACAGAGCTTGGTTACCATTTTCGTGGTGAGGTCGGTGTTCCTCGACGCCATTTCTACATGCTTGGCAAGCCGCGGACTCATCACGTTCATGTCTACGAAATCACCAGTCACGACTGGCAACAAAGAATTGCCTTCCGAGACGCCCTTCGTTCAGATCCACTCAAAGCAAAGGAATATGGCGAATTGAAACAGCTGCTTGCCGAACAATTTCCAACAGATATCGCCAGCTATTCGCTAGGCAAGAAGGACTTCATCGAAAGGATCACGAGCATCACGACGTAAGGACACTTGTGAGTAAACAGTTGATCGTGATCGGAGCCGGGTTGGGTGGCCTGAGTGCGGCAATCTATGGTCGATTGGCTGGATATGACGTATTGGTCATCGAGAAATCAAATTCTGCTGGGGGAAAGGCCGCAGGAATCACAGTGGGAGAATACGTTCTCGACCCTGGCCCATCGATCATCATTCTGCCTCGGCTGTACGAAGCGGTTTTCACCGCTGCTGGTCGCAAGATGTCGGACTATCTTCAATTTAAACCCTTGGCGACGATCTCAAGGGTGTTCTTCGGCAACGATGCTCCAATTGACCTGCCCGCCAATGCAGAAGCCTGTTTAACGTTGCTCAAGGAGATCAACCCTAATGACGCCAAAGCGCTAAAAGGGTTGCTGGACAAGCTGGCTAAAGTTGAACCACTCCTGGACAAAACGGTTTACGACCACCCCTACGTGAAAAAGATTCAATTGATGGACGTCAATCTGTTGAGGTTCGGAATGGGATTCAACCCCTTGAAAACCTACAAGGAATTGGTTGATCCGCTCTTTGAATCGCCCCTCGTTCGGGCGTTCTTTTACGGATTTCCATCTTACGGAGGGCAGACTTACTCGGCAAAGTCTCCGGGAGCGTTTCTGATTCCCTACTACATGCTTACTGACGGGGTCTATTTTCCTGAAGGCGGAGTTCGAGCGATACCGAAAGCGTTTCAGCGATTAGCGGAAGAACTTGGTGTGCAGTTTCGATTCGGCGAATCGGTCAAATCGGTGGAAGGCGAAAGTAACTCAATGAAGGCGGTTGTTTTGGAGTCGGGAGAGCGCATCGAAGCCGACGCATTTGTTTCGAATGTTGATCGGTTCACGTTTGCAGGATATCGACAAGAACAAGTAGTCGGTGAGCCGAGCTTCAGCTACTTCACGGTTCATCGGGGAATTCGACGCTCGTTCCAAAATCTGGACCATCACAATTTGTTTATTCCGGCAAATTTTGCTCAAGGGTTCGAGGAGTTGTATCAGGCAGGAAAGTTTACGACCGACCCGATTGTGTATGTCAATTCAACCGGAATCCTTGATCCCGAAGCAGCTCCTGCTGGTTCATCGAACATCTTTGCCGTCGTTACTTCTCCGGCGAAAGTTGCAGGGATTGATTGGCCCAAATCGGAGTCAGAGTACACCGACCGAGTTGATCGGGTTCTGGCTCATGCTGGTGTAACATGGGATAAAAACGAGGTGGATTTCGTGAGGATTCAGACTCCAGAGTATTTTGAGTCGGCTCATGGCAGTTATCGAGGATCGCTATACGGGTTAGATGACGCAAGTCGTTTGTGGGGGATGTTCCCCGCGAGTAATCAAGACGACCGGTGGGCGAATCTAGCCTACGCCGGTGGCTCGGTGCAGCCGGGAGCTGGACTGCCAATGGTGACACTGAGCGGCAAATTCGCGGTCAGCCTCCTCAAAAACCGTTAGTGTAACCGCAACCACCTTAACTTTCTTACGAACTAACCGCATTGGCACTTTGATTCAAAGGCTCTTGAGGGGTAGGAACCGGGTGCCAAGTATAATCCCCTAGTGGAATCTACGGGATTGACCGTACGTAGAACCCACTAGTCTAAAACGATATGATAAGGCAAACCTCTGATCAATACCGCTGGAAGGGCGTAGACCTCTTGCCTTACAAAGAAGATGGAGGAACTCACTTCAAAAGTATCAGCCGACAGACGCTTTTTCAAGGCTCTAACGATCTGCCCGTTGAGATGCGCTACTTCGAAATGGCGACCGACGGTCACTCCACTCTCGAACGACATCATCACCAGCACGCCGTGATGATCATTCGTGGTTCTGGTCAAGTATTCGTGGGAGACACGATTACGCCGATCAACACTCATGACGTCGTCCATATTCCGCCGTTCACCTGGCACCAGTTTCGTGCAACCAACGGCGAAGAGCTTGGCTTCTTGTGTGTGGTCAGCATGGAGCGAGACAAGCCCCAACGACCGACCTCCGAGAACCTAGAAGTGCTTGGACAAATTCCTGGCGTAGCGGAGTTCATTCGAGTATGAGTAAACGACAATTTGGATTTGAGACAAAGATGCTCCACGCTGGGCAGATTCCTGACCCTTACGTTGGTGCCCGTGCCGTACCAATCTATCAGACCACGTCGTACGTCTTTGGCGATACCGACGAAGCCGCCCATCTGTTTGAGTTGAAAGAGTACGGGAATATCTACTCTCGCATTAGCAACCCCACAACAGCAGTGCTTGAGGAAAGGATTGCCTCGCTCGAAGGAGCGACCGGTGCTGTTGCGGTCGCCAGCGGAATGGCAGCGGAGTTCGGCACATTCATGACCTTGTGCAGCCCTGGAGACGAGATTGTCGCGTCGTCGCAGTTGTACGGCGGGACCTTAACCCTGCTCGCGCACACCGCCAAGAAGCTGTCTATCAAAACGACGTTTTGCGACCCTGACGACCTGAATGCCTGGGAATCAGCAATTACAGACAAAACCAGAGCTCTCTTTATTGAGATCATCGGAAACCCAGTTGGCAGTATCGCGGACCTCTCGGCTTATGCCGACTTGGCGAAGAGCAAGGGCATTCCGCTCATTGTTGACAGCACGTTCGCGACACCGTATCTGTGCCGTCCAATCGAGTGGGGAGCGACGATCGTGATTCACTCTGCGACCAAATTCATCGGTGGACACGGAACCAGCATCGGTGGAGTTGTCGTTGACTCGGGTGATTTCGATTTTTCCAGTTATCCGACCATTGCCGACCCGACTGACTCGTACCACGGACTCAAATTCTTCGATACGTTTGGGCATTACGGCTTTTTGATGAAGCTACGCGCTGAGACGGTACGTGATACTGGCGCGTGTATCTCGCCGTTCAATTCGTTCATGCTGCTCCAGGGGCTGGAGACGCTATCGCTCCGAATGGAGAGGCACGTTTCAAACGCTCAAGCCGTTGCCGAGTTCCTTGAGGGGCACCTTAAGGTAGCTAAGGTGAACTACGCCGGATTAGTCAGTCACCCACATTACACTCGAGCCGAGAAGTATCTTCCGAAAGGTCCCGGCGCGGTCATGTCGTTCGAGATCAACCCTGGTTTGGGTGATGCGCGACAGGCCGGAAAACGGTTTATCGAATCTCTGCAACTCTTCTCTCACTTGGCGAACGTAGGCGATGCAAAGAGCCTTGTCATTCACCCTGGCTCGACCACTCACCAACAGTTGAGTGACGCCGAAATGGCGAGTTCAGGAATCTCGGCGGCAATGATTCGGCTCTCGGTTGGTTTGGAGACCACCGACGACTTGCTTTGGGACCTCGACCAAGCCTTAGCCAACGTATAGGAAATCACCATGTCTACCCTCGTTTGCGACATTTCTCTCAACACCAAACTGACTCCTGAGCAAAGGGAACTGTATCAGAATGGCAAAGCGATTCAGGAGCTCTTACGCTCCGCCAAAACGATTGCAATTGTTGGGCTCTCGACCGAGAAGACTAAGGCGAGCAACATGGTTGGCTCGTACCTGAAGGATCGCGGATTTACGATTATTCCGGTTCATCCGAAAGCGGATGAGATTCTGGGTGAGAAGTGTTATCCGAACCTGGCATCGATTCCGGTTCCGGTCGATATTGTCGATATATTCAGACCAGCTAACGAAGTTCCTGGAATTGTTGAGGATGCGATCAAGATTGGGGCGAAGGCAGTGTGGATGCAGCTAAGGATTATTAACTTTGAGGCGGCAGAACGGGCCACTGAAGCCGGTCTGGTTGCGGTGGTGGACAAGTGCATCAAGATGGAGCACGGTCGGTACGGTGGAATGCTGCACTGGGCGGGGATGAATACCGAAGTCATCTCGGCGCAGCGAAGAAAGATGAGAAATTAGGGTTGATCGATTCGGAAGAACATCCCTCTTAGGGAGTGATTCCGGGATGATCAATCTAAGGAATACCTTAAATAATGATCATCATTATTTATTCTCTTAGAGGGATGATCAATAAACGAGGCTGACGGTTCCCGGAACGGGTGAAGGGTCATTGTTATGCCGTTGGGAACGGAGTAAGCTGAAAACGAGGTCTGAGTGCAACTATACTATCAACTTTGCGGGATTCTCCTTTGCTTGATGGAGGGGTATGGTGCCTTGCTGATGCTGACAATTGCTGGCATCGCTTTCACGGTACTTGGGGCAGTAAATCATCGGTCAATCTATTTGGAGCAGAAATACGCAGCAAATCGTGCCGAAAAGATTGAGTTAAGCCAAGCTCAAATGAGGCAATATTTTTGGCTCAAGGTTACTGCCATAATCTTGTTTACCGGACTGCCGGGCCTCTGCATAGACCTGTTGATCAACTTGCCTAACAACCGATTTTCTACAGAATTTGATCTGTGGGTAGTCTTCGGTGGACTCAACCTCCCTGGGGTTGTCTACTGCATCCAAGCGGTTTTCGTCCGGTTATCAATTGGAACGACGTTGAAACTGCCGTATTTCCTATGACTTATCCTTTGGGCCTTGAAACATGGAATAACCCCACCATGAAATTTTTCGTTTTAGGAATTGTTGTTCTCGCTGCGATTGGTTGTGGCAAGTCGGAGACCGTCACTATTGGTGAGCCAGGTCAAAAAGGTACGTATCAGCGGGAGATTGATAAGTCTAAGGATATTGCCGGGCAAGCATCGGAAAAGATTAAGCAGGGCGACAAAGAAGCTTTTGGTAGTTAAGGCGTAAACTATAGTCGTGCCTCGACCAGAGCCGACCCGCATCGTTTCCCAGCTTCCCGACGCGATTCCGTTTACTGCGCCAGAAGAGTTTGAACGGCAACTCGGTCGGAAGTTCTTGGCTCGTCTAGGCGCAAACGAGAGCGTTTTTGGTCCTTCTCCCCTTGCAGTCGAAGCAATGATTGAGGCGGCTAAACAACCGCAATGGTACGGCGATCCGTTGTCCTACGAGCTCAAAGCCGAGTTAGCAAAGCAATTTGACCTGACACAAGACCATTTCGTCGTTGGCCCGGGAATCGACGGATTATTCAGCCACCTTGCCTCGGCATATTTGGAACCTGGCGACAAAGTGGTCACCACCCTTGGGAGCTATCCGACGTTCAACTACTTTATCGATGCAGTCGGAGCTGAACTGATCCAAGTACCTTACCGCGACTTTCACGTAGACCTGGCCGGTCTTGGCGAAGCAGTGAAGCGCGAAAACGCCAAGGCGGTTTACGTCGCAAATCCGGACAATCCTTCGGGAACGTTCCACTCAGGGGAAGCGATCAAGCACTTTATATCAAGTCTTCCTGACCAAGTCTTGATCATTCTTGATGAGGCGTACATCGACTTTGTCGAAGTGTACGAAATATCCGACCCTCGGCTGATTCGACTCAGGACATTCTCGAAAGCCTACGGAATGGCGGGAGCTCGCATTGCTTTTGCGTTTGGCGAACCAGAAACGATTCAACCACTTAACCGAATTCGCCCGCACTTCGAAGTGAACCTCATGGCTCAGGCGGGAGCTTTGGCTTCCCTTCGTGACCAATCTTTCTTGGCGGACGTTAAAGAACGGAACCGATTGGCAAAGTACGATTTGTCGATCCTTCTGGAGAAGTTTGGATTGTTCCCGCTGCCTTCAAGCACAAACTTCGTTCTTGGTGACGCGGGCAGCAAGGAACGAGCGGAAGCAATTGTTGCGGGCTTACGGCAAGAAGGCGTGTTTATCCGCAAGCCGGGACAAGCTCCACTTGATCGCTACATCCGGATCAGCGTTGGCCTTGATGGGGATTACGCCATTTTAGCCAAGTCGCTTAAGTATTTGAACCTGTGAGTAGGTAATCTGGCGCTGGTGTCTTATGTGGGTTAACCGCCGTTCTATTGCGAGTCTTTCATTCGTCGCGTTTGCGACCTTCCTATTTGCTCAAACATCGCTTGATGCGGGGTTTGTCAATCCTCCCAATTCGGCAAAGCCGCACACTTGGTGGCACTGGATCAACGGAAATATCAGCAAGGCTGGCATCACGGCTGACCTTGAGGCGATGAAGAAGATTGGTCTCGGAGGCGCTCAGATTTTCAATGTCGAAGTCGGAATTCCAGTTGGAAAAACCCCGATGATGACACCACAGTGGCAAGAAGCCATGGCTTGGGCGTTCAAGGAAGCCAAGCGACTCAATATTGAGATCTGCGTTCATAACTGCGGTGGATGGTCGAGCAGCGGTGGACCATGGGTGAAGCCCGAAGACGCCATGCAATTTTTGACTTGGTCGGAAACGACGGTGAAGGGACCGAAGCGATTCGAAGGAATCTTGCCGAAGCCTCAGTCGAAGCTGAACTACTACAAAGACATCGCGGTTTACGCGGTTCGGAAACCAGCGAACGGCACCTTCCGAAACCCAGATATTCGTGCAAAAGCGGGATTTGATCGCGGCGACAAGATTGCGCCTCAATTCTTAACCATTCCGGCTAACTCGGTTACGGCAAAAGATGACGTTATAACCTTGGCAGTAGATTCGCAAGGAAGGGTCTCTTGGAACGCTCCGGAAGGTGAATGGACCTTGATCCGAATGGGGCACACTCCGACCGGCGCGGTCAATTCTCCGTCGCCAGAGGCGGGAAGAGGACCGGAGGTCGACAAGATGAGCCGCACGGCCATGGATCATTTCTGGGATGGAATGATGGCTTCCGTTTTGAAGGATAATGGCACCATCGAAAAATATGGTCTCAACAATGCGCTGATCGACAGCTACGAAGTTGGAAGCCAAAACTGGACGCCAAAGTTCCGCGAAGAGTTTATGAAACGTCGAGGCTACGACCCAATGCCTTACCTTCCCACAATTACCGGTCGGATTGTCCAAAGCGGCGAGATGACGGAGCGGTTTTTGTGGGACTGGCGACGCACGATCTGCGACCTCTTCGCCGACAACTACTTTGCCTACTTCAAAGAGCTTTGCCACAAGAATGGTTTGAAGTTCTCGGTTGAAGGCTATGGCAACGGCTCATTCGATAACTTGCAGGTTTCTGGTCTCGGCGACATCCCGATGGGTGAGTTTTGGGTTCCGAATGGGATGGCTCAGGAATCGACCAAACTAGCCGCATCGGCTGCCCATACCAACGGACAACCGGTTATCGGCG
>JBAXBU010000099.1:0-10799 GCA_037141835.1 Armatimonadota bacterium
ATCTGATGAATTCCTAGTGCCCGTAACCTACATTAACTCGGCAGCGAACCTCAAGGCTTTCGTTGGCGAGCATGGCGGCACCGTGTGCACCAGCACCAATGCTCCGACCGCCGTGTCATGGGCGCTTGAGCAAGGTTCTAAGGTCTTTTTCTTCCCCGACCAACACCTCGGTCGCAACACCGGTGTCAAGCTTGGCTACAACCCCGATACCGAAATGGTAGTGTGGGATCCGTTCAAGCCATTGGGCGGAAATACCCCAGAAACCATCCGCTCAGCCAAGTTCATTCTTTGGAAGGGACATTGTTCGGTCCACAAGCGTTTTACCGTCGAGCAGATTGAACAAGCCCGAAAGGATCACCCGGGCATTCAGGTTTTGGTTCACCCCGAATGCGAATTAGACATAGTGAATGCTGCTGACCTCAACGGTTCGACTGAGTTCATCTTGAAATCGGTAACAAATTCCCCAGCTGGTTCAAAGTGGGCAATTGGGACTGAAATCAACCTCGTATCGCGTTTAGCTAAGGAGCAGCCAGACAAATTCATCATGTGCTTAGACCCAGAAATTTGTCCTTGCAGCACGATGTATCGTATTCACCCAAGCTTCCTCCTCTGGACGCTTGAGAACCTTGTTGCCGGTAACGTGGTCAACCAAATCATCGTCCCGGACAAGATTCGCGGAGACGCTCTTATCGCCCTTCAGCGAATGCTGACGGTCTGCGCCTGAACCAAGCAAGCTTGTAGGGCTTCTTCAAGATCGCTCACTGGGCAAACATTGATTCCGGCCCAAACCTCGGTCGGTAGAGCTTCAAATTCTGCTCTTTGACAACTAGGATAAAGAACCGTTTCGTAGCCATATCGCTTCGCTGCAAGTAGCTTCTCTCTCAGCCCGCCAATCGCCAAAGTATGCCCCCTTAGGTTCAATTCGCCGGTCATAGCTACTTTCGATCGAATGGCTCGACCCGAGAATGCGGAGAACAAACCAACCGCTACCGTCAAACCTGCGCTTGGTCCATCTTTCGGAATGGCGGCTTGAGGCAAGTGAACGTGAACGTCGAATCGTGAATCGATCCCTCGAGCATCAAGGAAAGAACGAACACAAGTCAAAGCCGTTTGCACCGACTCTTGAAGTACCGGACCAACTGATCCCGTCAGCATTAGCTTTGGCTCATTGCCGATAGGCTTCGTAAGGCTCACTTCAACTTGCATGTGATCTCCTCCGTAGCCGGCAACGACCAGACCATTCACAATGCCAATCTCTTCCGAATCTCCAATATCAGCAATGGGGATTTGAGGAAGTCCAAGCAGCTCGATTAATTCAGCCCTATTCAAATTCGAAGGAATTGCTTGACCCAAAGCCACCCGCTTTGCCAGCTTCCTTCCCAATCGAGCAATCTCGCGACTTAATGACCGGACGCCGGATTCACGAGAGTATTCACGAACTAACGTAAGTAAAGCATCGGGAGCGAGAGTTGGAAAGTCACTCCCCAATCCGCAGCGATCTTGAACTTCGGGAACGACATATTGTTGAGCAATCGCACTCCGTTCTGATTCTGTGTAGCCCGAGAATTCGATTATCTCCATTCGGTCTAACAATGCCGATGGGATGCTGTCCAAAACGTTTGCCGTAACAATGAAGAGCACTTCGGAAAGGTCCACCGGAACTTCCAAGTAATGGTCAACAAAGTGGGAATTTTGTGACGGATCGAGAAGCTCTAACAGTGCACTGGTCGGATCACCGCCCATGCCTTGGCACAGTTTGTCGATTTCATCCAACACGAGTACTGGGTTCATCTTCCCCGCTTCAATAATTGATTGGACGATACGTCCTGGCCGAGCGCCGACGTAGGTCCTTCGGTGTCCGCGTATCTCCGCTTCATCCCGAACGCCTCCGAGGGCAATGTGACCGCACTTGCGGTTCATTACTTTTGCAACTGACCGCGCAAAGCTTGTCTTTCCAACTCCGGGCGGACCAACGAAGCAAAGTACAGCCCCATTTGAAGAACCTCTGAGCTGCTTAACTGCCAAGAATTCAATCACTCTCTCCTTTACCGCAGAAAGTCCGAAATGGGCGTCATTCAGTTTTTCTTCCGCTTCGGCGAGATCGATAGAATCAACGGAGCTGGCTCCCCATGGCAATCGGGTAAGAGTTTGAAGATAGTTTCTTGTGATGTGAATGTCAGGACTCCCCTCCGTTGCTTGCTCCAATTTACGAAGCTCCGCAAGGGTTTGAGTCCTAGCTGGTTCCGGAATCCAGGATTCAATTGAAAGGCGAAATGCGTCGCACTCTTCGGCAAAAGGCCCCTTTATTCCCAGTTCACTTTGAATCGCTCTCAATTGTTCCTTCAAGAAGAACTGTCTTTGAACGGCTGAAATATCTGATTCAACTTTGTTCCGAATGTGTTCCTGCGCATCAAGCAGTGCTTCTTCTTTCTTACACATTGCCAAGACATTCTCAAACAGGTGTTCTTGATCATGGATCTCAAGAATCCTTTGCTTTTCGACATTTTCGGCCGGAAGAAAATGAGCAATCAAAAATGCAAGTAATTGCGGGTTATTACAACCGGAAACGCTTTCAATGCTCTCGCTCGGAATCAGGTCGCTCCTCTCCGCAAGCTCATTAAATGCACGCTTTAGCAAGCGTAGAAAAGCATCGGGATTTAATCCCACCTTCTCAACTTCTGCCATCTCGCTAAATTGAGCCTTGAGCACGGCGGAGTCTCCCGTAAACTTGTCGATTCTGCACCGACGTAGCCCCTTCAAGACCAAGCGAGTGCTGCCGTCGGGCATAGGGATGGTATGAACCACTTCGGCCAAGGTGCCAACTTCATACAAATCATCTTGACCAGGCTCCTCTTTTTCAGAGACTTTCTGAGTCACCGCAAGAATGAGCCGATCACTCGAAATTGATTCATGAATAGCCCGCTCTCCCGCTGGACGCGAGATCTGGAGTGTCAGGATTGCCCCTGGTAACATTACTTGGTCACGTATAGGCAGTACCCATGCGTTTCCAGTTAAGCCTTTGAATGCATTGCTCTTGTGAGCCATATAACATGTAAAACCTACCACTGATTAGTAAGTTTTGAGTACCGGATATACGTTTTACCGGAGGTTTACTGGGCTTTTTCTCGTCGGATTGCTAGCTTATCCAGCTTGGTGTTTCTCACGAGATCCCGGATTTCGTCTACCCCTATTTCGGAACCAAACACTTGGCCATAGGCGATGTCAATCAGGTCAAAAATTTCCAGCAAGGCAAAGAGACGGGTTCTTAGTCCGCTAACTGCTTCGTCAGGATCGCTTTCGGGCAGTTTTCCGATTACTTCCCGAATTGCATCCGCAGTTGGATCGATTTCTCGACGCTTCCGTTCACGGATGACACGAAGAAACATTTGGTACGGATCGGTCTCGGAAAGGTATGTGTCTTTTCGGTCACCAGGTTGGCGAAATCTACGAACAATTCCCCAATCCATTAGCTCCCGAAGATTCATTGAAGCATTGCCTCTTGAAATCTGGAGGCGTTCCATGATTTCATTTACTTCTAGTGGTTGGCCAGTAATGAAGAGAAGGGCGTGAATCTGCGCCATGGTTCGGTTGATTCCCCATGAGCTACTCATTCTTCCCCATTCCAGAATGAAGAGGTCTTGGGCCTTCGTTAGATTCGATGAAGATACACTTGCCATTTCAAAAAGAGCGAACTTTCAGAAAGTTCGCGAATAAACAATTATAGCCGACGAATTGAATCTGTTCCTGGTATTTTTGCTGTAAAGAAGAGGGCATATTTGCGGAATTATTGTCTGGAAGGGACTAGTTTGTTGACTGACCATATGTTTTGCAGCAACTTGTAGTCTGGTTAAAAGAGGGTTAAGGAATAAGTCATGGGTTATCAATCCGAAGTAGGCGATAGAAGAGAAAGCTTCATTAATGTGCGAGTTCGCTTGCAACGGCTTTCTGATGCAAAGTTTTTTGCAGGATGGGTTCGTACCCTTTCGGACAGCGAAATCGTCATCGATTTTTCGACTCCAGAAGAATTCGAAGTTGGCACCAAGTTCTTTGTAACGATCAACGGTGTACATACGGCAGCGGTTGTACAAGCAACGCTTGAGAATCAATCAGCAGGCTTTTTAACCCTTAAGTACGACAGTACATTGAAGTACCTCAACACTACAGAGGCTGTTCGAAGATTGGTAACGGGCCTCAGTGGCACGGTCAACATAGATGGAGCTGAAATCGAAATGCAAATCAGCGACATTTCTATTAACGGATTCGGAGCAGTTGTTGATGGGACCCTGACCAGGGGATCCATTGTTGACCTGGACATTGATACTCCATTTGGAAATGTTATGGGCAAAGCGGAAATCCGCTACTGCCGCCAGGACGCCAAAGATTCGCTCAAACACCGGATTGGAGTTCAGTTCGTTCAATTTGGAAGAATTGAAACCGCTCGTTGGAACAGATTAACCGACGATAGCGCAGCCTAGTTAGCGACCATCAACGATTCTTTTTGCTTCAACGGCATTTTTGTCAATGAAGCTTCGCCAATTTGCGGGCACGTCGGTATCAACGAAAATCGCGGTTACCGGACACTCGGCTTCGCAGAGTCCACAGTCAATACATTCGTCGGGATGAATTACCAATTGATCCTCAATTTCATAGATACAGTCAACTGGGCAAACAGTAACACAGGACTTATCTTTCACTCCAATACAAGGTTCAGCGATAACGTAAGGCAATTTTTCAGTGGCTCCATAGTAATTTTGACTCAGAAACTGTCGAGGTTGCCAAATTTTTGTTGAATACGGCTAATAATCACTCAGAAATGACCTAGTATTTCTAACAGGGATTCAATATGAAGAGAACTCAATTAGTCGTTTGTTTAGTTGCAGTTGGTGTTTCCGCAGCTTCTTTTGCGGATGTAACGTTTGGTGGTGCTAGAGCTGCCGGAATGGGTGGTGCCGGTTTAGCACTGCCGTTTGACATTGGTAACAACTACCGAATGAACCCAGCATTTCTCGGATTTGGATCGAAAGCTCCAACTCTCCAGTGGCCAACCATCGGTTACAAACTTGACGGCTTTAGCATCACCAACGTCAAAGATGTCATCGGCAACATCAACAAAGGAGCCTTGGACGCCGCCGGAATTCTCAACTTAGCCAGAAACTATGCCACCGAACCAAAGGCAGTTTCATTTGGCGGAAACCTAGGCTTTAAGATTGGTGGCCTTGCGATAGGCGCCAGCGGAGACGCGGGAGTGAATTCAGTCCCCAACTCACAGCTTCAAACGTGGGCTCAAAATGGAGGAGACGTTAATAATGTTGACCTTGGCTCTCGGCTAGATGCTTACGGTTACGGATATCAGCAAGTAGAAATTGGCTACGGCAACTCTGTCCGATCAAAAGCGGGCAAGTTCACGGTTGGCGCAAATTTAAGGCGAGTAAAGGCCTATTACGCCCATAAGATTGCCGATAAAGACACGATTCAAAACAACAATCAGGGCGGAATTGTCAATGGTTCAGGTCTAACCGACGACTTTGCGACCAAGGAGTCCATGGGACTCGATATTGGCGTCCTTTACAACATGCCAAACAACAACAATTTGTACTTTGGCGGATTGATTCAGAATGCCCTCGAACCAAACATAAAGTTCGACTACGAAGCTCCGGGGGGAGGAAATCCTATTACCACCAACGGTTTTGCACCGTATAAGCGAACCTACAATTTAGGCGTTGGCTACGCCCAGAGCAAAGTCATGTTTGCTGCCGACTGGGTAGATGTGGGAAACAATGCTGGAGGTCAACAACTCAGATATGGTGCCGAATTGGCTCTCAGCAAGAGTGCGTTTTTGCGAGCTGGCTATAATTCTCAAACTGCCTTTACTTATGGTGTCAGTATTGGAGGATTCAATATTCAGCTTGGTGGAAAGTCTCCCTTGACCCTTACGTCAGTTCTTAGGTTCTAAGGTCATTGAGATCAAGTAAAATGAGACCAGTATAAATTCTGGTCTCATTTTTTGTTGACCAGACGTAGAATAAATGAGAAAGAAATGATTACGCTTACCGATCGCGCCGCTACTGAATTGAAAGACTTGATGACCAGCCAAAACAAAGGCAATGCCGCGTTAAGAGTCTGGGTTGCTGGTGGAGGTTGCTCGGGACTCTCTTACGGAATGGCGCTCGACGAAAATGATCCAGAGCCAGACGATAAGGTTTTCGAAACTGACGGCGTTAAGCTCATTGTCGATACCTTGAGCCTCGGCTACATGGAAGGTAGCTCAGTGGACTATGTTGACGATGTGCTCGGTGGAGGATTCAAGATTGAAAACCCTAACGCGACTTCTTCATGTGGTTGCGGATCTTCGTTTAAGACCGAAGGAAGCGAAGGTGGCGGATGCGGAAGCGGCGGCGGATGTGGATCCGGCGGTTGCGGAAGCAGATAAGCCTATATATCAAAAACAGAAAAGGGAAACCAGCAGTGGTTTCCCTTTTTTTTTGGTTTTTACAGTCCCATTCGGACTTGATGGAGAAAGAGTCTTGCCTCTTCGCTTGGACCGCCGAAATCAATTCTGCTCACTTCGTTCAGGTCAATGAACTGGATTCCGTCCTCGATACCTGACTTGTTTACTTCGAGCAATTCGATATGGTCACGAGTGAAGTCCTTTATAAAGCCAAAGAACTCAACATCCGCAGTTACCGATACCATCAGCCGATTTTCACAAGAATATCGGACGAGATCGAGCATGTTCTCGAAGGGACCAACATCAGCAGAACTATTCCGGCGCTCGGGCTGGCGTTTGCGCTCGTGGAGAAGTCGGATGCCCGCCAAATATTGCGTACCAACGGCTAATCGGACGATTGCTTCTATTTGTCCGACGAAGGATCCGTTAGACCGACCTTTGCTGTCGATCAGGGCGAGAGAGTAGTGGTCTTCGCTAACCGAAAGGACAACGCCAACTTCAAATTTATCGGTGTCTTCACTGTCGTCGTAGACTTCGACAAGTTCTTCAGTACCAACGTACTTCTTGAGAACCTCACGGAAACGGTCAATTGCGGCACTCATAGGCTTAGTATATCAGGGGCTAAGTAGGCCTAGTATTCTTTTTGAGCCCCCCATCCCTGCCTTGGCAGCTTCGCTGCTCTCCCTTTAGTAAGTCAACGAAAATGGAACTAGAGACTTTGGCTGGCCACTAACTTACGAAAGGGGGAAGGGAAAATAAAAAAACGCCAAGAGAAAGTCTCTTGGCGTTTTGGAGTTTGGGATTCTTTAATCTTACTTGGTTCGTCGTCGTCGAGCAGCGAGACCAAGAAGGCCAAGTCCGAGAACTGCGAATGAAGCAGGTTCTGGAACAAGTCCAACACCCTTGTAAGCATTGCCGGTCCCAGCAATAGCAATTTGAGTTCCCAACGAACCTACACCAGTATCAACAATCTTTACTAGGCGATTGTTGGATGCTTCTGCGGTTGCGGCATAAATTGTAGCAACTCCACCAGCATCGTATTCAACGGCAAGGAATCTCGCTCCGGTAGTCAAAGCTCCTGCTGCGTCTGTATCCGTCGAAAGGATGTACTGTTGTGTAAATACTCCTGAGTTAACTGCTCGGGTGTACTTTACGATTCCACCACTTGAATCAAGCCGCTCATCGGCGGCATACATTGTTAGTCCGTCCCATGAAATGACCAAATCAACAAGTCCAGAAGTTGCGGCGACAGTTGTAGTTGCGACTTGAAGACCAGTGCTGTCAAATACTCCATTTGAAGTACCCGTTGCGCTAGCTCTAGTAACGTATCCAATACCGTTATTTGAAGTTACCATTCTTGAAGTGCTGGTATTTATGTTCGTTAAAGAAGCTGCGGTTGAATTGTCAAATGTCAAAGTTCCGTTAGAAAGTCCTGCTCCGCCGTTACCCTGAGCAACAAAGAACCCACCCGCACCATTAGCAGCTACTCCGCGAGGAGCACTTGGCGTTACTGCTTGGCTAAAGACTCCTCCCATCGTTACCCTTCCGGCTCGACCTGTAGGTGTAACCGTCGTGGCTCCCGCCATATAAAGCGAACCATCAATGTCACCCTTTAGCCCGCCGCCAACGGAACTTGAGCTGAACCGAAATCCAGTTGTTGCCACGGTAAATCCAGCAACACCGGTTGTTTTGTCCATCTGAAATACTGACGCGTCAGTGGTCGTAACTGAGGTTGATTGAATGCCGACAACAAGGTCAGCGTTTAAAAATTGTGCGTTTGCGCCAGCCGCAAAGGCACCCAAGAGTGCTAAAAATCCAAATTTTTTCATAATCCAAGCTCCTAAAAATCTAATCCAAACGAAACAGCCCTGTTTGTTTGATCAAAAATGCCCCACAAATTGCGGAGACTCCTCTAGTCTATAGCTTGAACACCCGTAATAGCAAGAAAACGGGCTAGTAAATATACGAGTAGGGTTGAGGTTTTTCGGTGAAAAACCTCAACCCTACTCTTAGCTTTTGATCAAAGACTAAGCCTTTGATTTTTTGCGTCGAACAGCGAGTCCAATCAATCCGAGACCAAGAATCGCGAATGAAGCTGGCTCTGGGACAACTTCCAATCCTCGATAGACTTCGTTTGTACCCGCGGATGCGATGGATAGGAACGTTGAACCAGCAGCTGAACCACCATCGGTGATTTCGAAGATGTTCTTTCCTGTACCTGATGTCGCGTAGATTTTCCCGCCAGCAAGACCGATGCCTCGAAGGCCATCGGCTGCTGTTGTGATTCGGTAAGCAAAATCATAGGTTCCACCGACATTCTTGGTGAATTTGAGAAGACCGCCAGTTGCCGATGAGTCATCCGCGACGTACATCACGTCGTTCGTTCCATCGTTGGTGAAAGTGAAGTCGTACGGACTCCAAACTCCGCCGTTTGGCTTAATTGCAACGATGTCGGTTTGGCTTGATGAACTCAATGGGCCAGAAAATATCGATGTGGTGCCGCTACCTGATGACCAGAAAGCTGTCGTTCCCCATAATTGAGCAACTCTCGTGTTGGTTGCCGTGCTAATCAGGGACGTTGAAGGAGGTGTTCCGGCAACGAAGCCCGTACCAACCCGGGTTCCACCAGTCGAAGTGGACGTTCCGGCGGTTACCAAGTTTCCGTTAACTACCACTGCGGATCGGAAGTTATTCGCGGTATATAAAGATGTACTCACGAAATCTGTCGGGACTCCCATCGTAGCTCCAGTTACGTTATAACCTTGCACTCGTCGAGCCGTTGTTGATGTGCTGACTGATGTTGCTGCGGTGGATGCATATCCACTGACCCAAAGAGTTTTGCTTCCGTCATCAGCCCAGTTGAGTGCGCCTTCAGAAGTAGCCGTGCCACTGATAAAGGTGTCGGTTGTTACTGAACCGGCGAGAACTCCCGCGGTTGTAAAGTTCTTTAGAACAACCTGCATTCCAGTATTGACCGGTGCACTAGCTCCTCCGTCAAAACTAACAACTGCAATTGTCCCGTTGGCAAATTGAGCGAATGCGCAGGGTCCAATGACTCCGGCAAGCGCTACGATTCCTATTTTTTTCATAATCCAAGCTCCAAGAAAATTCAAACAAGTTCACCCAGCCACAATGCCTGGACCTCGCTCGATCAGGAATAGTGTGCCACTGAGTTGTTAAGGGAGCTTTAAGCCCAGGTTAACGGTTTGAAATTAACGAACTTGAAAAATGGAACTGGTAGAAATACCGGTGGCTGTACACTTCGAAAACTTGACGACTATTTCTTGAGCGTAATACCGATTCCAATCTTGATTTCGGTTTCTTTCGAATCCTTCTTTCGCTCGGCGGTTAACGTGAATTTTGCTCCAGATTCCAGAGTGCCACTACAAATTCCCAAGGTAGTGTCGGGCGAATTGGTGATCGAGGATGTAATGCCCTTGACCTTTTCTTTGTAAAAGTCAATTACCTTGGACGGCTCGTCGCTCGATGTTCGCGTGCTCATGAAATCCTTTTCAGTGTCCGTGACTACTTTCATTTGCTCGGATGGCTTTTCGGTTGAACCAGGATAGAACGGCACTCCAAGATCTGCTTCCGTGATCGTCGTCGCACCGCCCATCGTTGCCGAAGTTTTGGCTCCGTTACTGTCGGTTCCTGACATCGACATTTCACCATTTTTTGTGTCAACTTTGAACTTCTCACCGTTCGCACCAGAGATGGAGAGATTGCCCTGTTCTCCCTCTGACTTCACGTTGATTTTCTCTCCGTTAGCACCGGAGATGGAAACATCCATGTGATCTTTCGCACCACATCCAACTAAGAAAGTAAATGCGATGATTGAACTGATAACCGGAATACGAAGTGCCATGCTGTTATCATATCACGACTTGAATGTCCAGCACAGGGGTAACCTTGCGGCTGAATGAAGGCAAGGCTCAATCGACTTCTTGGCCAAGATGGCAAATGCTTTGATGTGGCAATTGACCACGGATTCTTCAACGAGCGCAGCTTCCTGAACGGGATCGAAGACCTGGGTAGCGCGGTTCGAGTTATCGCCGCCGCCGCACCTGACGCCATTCAATTGCCACCGGGAACAGCTCCGTTGCTACAGGACCTGAAGGGACCAAAGCCGGCATTGGTTTTACGAACCGACGTTGCGAATGTTTACGGCAAGTCCTTGCCTCGAAAACTCTTTAGCCAATTGATCGACAATGCCGTAGAGCAAGCCCTCGTGCTTGATGCTTCTTGCGTGGTGGTCAACTTATTGATGCTGCCAGATCAACCCGAACTCCATGAAGCTTGCGTCGCGAATATTTGTCGACTCAAGCCCGAGTGCAACCGTTACGGAATGCCG
>JBAXBU010000100.1:0-10660 GCA_037141835.1 Armatimonadota bacterium
CAATTGTCCAGTTTCAATATTGGTGACCGTCGTGTCAAAGTGGAAATCAACCCCTGCCTTCATGAGGCAAGTGGCGAGAGCATGGACAGCTTCGCGAGGATCAACCGCCGCTTCCGTAGGGCTTAGCAAACCTCCCTTTAGGCTTTCACCACGGACGAACGGAAACTGGGACAAAATTGCCTCTTTTGGTAACAGTACGCGATCATTGGAATGACCTGTAGATTCCAGAAACTCTTGTAAGACCTGCTGTTCGACGTCTTCATATGCCAGTGTCAAGGAGCCACATTTCCGGATCCAAAAGTTGCATTCATCAGCGGCCAGTTCCCAAAGCTCTCGGCTACGGAAGGCAATTTCCTGTAACTCCGGTGTTGGTTGCCCCACCACCCAAACCATTCCAAAATTTCGAACACTAGCGCCTTGGGCTTGAGCTGACTTTTCAAGGATGAGGACTCGTTTACCTACCTTGTTCAAGTGCCATGCAAGGGACAATCCGGCTATTCCTGCCCCAACGATTGCAAAGTCCCACCGGCCCACAAAGGAATTGTATTCAAGTATTGTTAAAGATTGCGCAAGGTTGAATTCATTAAGAGATTTGATGAATACAATGTCTGATACAAAGCATGGACATTCTCGATCAAGTCATTGACCTCTTCAATAATCATGGCGGCAGCCTCTACTTTGGTGAGCAAGTCACCGAGACTGAGCATGCACTTCAATGCGCCTACTTAGCGGAGAAAGCCGGTGCCAGCGATTCGATCATAGCCGCCTCGCTCCTTCATGATATTGGGCATTTACTTCATGAGCTAGGAGAGGATGTTGCGGCAAAAGGGATCGATGCAAAGCACGAAGATGTAGGAGCCTTATGGTTGAAAGACTATTTCCCCGCTGAAGTCGTTGATTGCGTTCGTTTGCATGTCGATGCAAAGCGATATTTGACCGCCACTGAGCCTGGGTATCTAGAGGCACTCTCCGAGTCCTCAGTTCAAAGCCTTGCTCTCCAAGGGGGACCATTCACAACTGATGAAGTCAAAGAATTTGAGGTTAACGAGCCAAATTATCTTGCGGCCCTCATGGTGCGTCGATGGGATGACGAGGCCAAAGTCGTTGGGCTCGAAGTTCCACCGGTCGAACACTATCGACCGGTTTTAGAATCCGTTTTGACGAGAAATTCTTAGTTGATTGTTGATACAAACGAATAGCTTCCAGATCCAATTTTGTAGCTGGTGTAGCCATTGTTGTCGCCCAGATACCGAATCAAACTCTCTTCTTCGATCGGTTTGCGAAAGTTCTTGGTCCCACTGGTATTATTGCGATATGTTAAGCCTCATCCTTGCATTGGCGATTTTTCCGGCCGACCTTGTTATCGAAAACGCAAATGTTTGGTCAAACGGAAAATTAACCCTTGATACGTTCGTAGCTATTCAGAATGGGCGATTCGTGTACATAGGCAAGAAAGATCTCGGATATGTAGGAGTTCATACCGAAGTCATGCATGCCAAAGGAAAATTTCTTCTTCCCGGTTTTATCGATAGTCATACTCACCTAATGAGTGGAGGGGTTTCACTCAATGCACTTGATCTGAGGGGTGCAAATACGAAGGCAGAATTCCTTCGCCGAATAAAGGATTGGGCGGAGAAAACCCCTGGAAAGCAAACGATTGTCGGAAGTAGTTGGTCCGCCGAAAGTTGGCCCGACAAGTCACAACCAACGCGCCAAGACTTGGACTCTGTAACTGGTGAGCACCCAGCGGTTTTGTATCGAATGGATGGGCATTCGCTGATTCTTAACTCATTGGCATTAAAAAGGCTCGGTATTACCAAAGACACCAAAAGTCCTGATGGCGGATCTATTGATAAAGATCCGACCACCGGGGAGCCAACTGGACTGCTCCGAGAAACCGCGATGGGTAGGGCGAACTTTATTCTGCCGCAAGCAACACCTCAAGCAATTGAAGATGGACTTCGAGCGGCCGTCAAAATGGCAAATAAGCATGGGATCACATCCGTAAGTGAAATCTGTTCGGTTGGAGATCTCGCTAAGTATGCAAAGTATGCAGTTTCAGTCAATCCAAGTTTGAGATTTGCGCTTTACCCAACCGCATCCAATTGGACAAATGAAATCAAAGCAATAAAGGGCTTTCAAGGTGTACCAGGATGGGTGCAGGCTAACGGTATCAAAGCCTATATGGACGGATCCTTGGGTTCAAGAACCGCTTGGATGCTGGAACCATACACAAAGCCACTTGCTGACCAAAAAAGCCTCACCGGATTACCTCGGCCTGGCTTCACTGATGGAACTTACGAAAGGGGCATCAAGGAAGCCGCGAAAGCTGGCTTACAAGTCATCGTTCATGCAATTGGCGACCGAGCAAATCGAGACATTCTCACCATGTTTGAGAAGTGTGCCCCTAACCTTTCTAGTCTCCGGTTTCGAGTCGAGCACGCGCAGCACACGACGGCGTCCGACATCGTTCGCTTTGGCAAGCTTGGTGTCATTCCGTCTATGCAGCCTTACCATAAGGCGGATGACGGACGATATTGTGAAGAAGTAATTGGTACTGCTCGAAGCCGAACAAGCTATGCCTACAAAGATTTGCTTGCTAGCAAGGCGAGCCTCGCTTTTGGCTCCGATTGGCCCGTTGTTGATGCCAACCCTTGGCTCGGCATTGAAGCTGCTGTGACCGGGAAAACACTCAATGGCAATTTGTGGATGACCCACCAAAACATAACCCTAGATCAAGCATTAATCGCTTATACATCCGCTGGGGCTTTTGCAATGAAGCGAGAGAAAGAACTGGGACAGATCAAAGTTGGATACATGGCTGACTTTCAGATACTCAACCAGTCACCTTTCGCAAAGAAACTTGACTGGACGTCAATCCATCCAGAGATGCTCATTATTGGTGGAAAAGTCGTTTACTAAATCGGCAAAGTCGATTCGAAACGATATGATCCTGAACCGACTCTAAATACAGAGAACCCAGGCACCGAAGGTAGCAGCTTGATTCCAGCTCCAAGGCTCATTGGTTTGCCCGATTCTGAGATAACTTCGCCAATTAAGCTCGGAATGTACACCGTTGCCTGGGTATTGATTGGCACGGTTATGTTCATTTCAAGTTTGTTTCCCGTTCGTTTCCAGTTGCTTTCAATCCGTCCATGTACGCTATCATAGTGAGCCTTGACCCAAGTGAGATCACCGACTACCGAAGGCTTGATCACAAATTTCTTGTAACCAGGTCCGGTGGGATCAGGCTTGATTCCAGCCAATCCTTGGTATAACCAAAAGCCAACACATCCCATTGTCGGGTGGTTGTAAGACCCTTCCCCGTTCCAGGCTTCCCAAAGCGACGTAGCCCCCGAATTGATCATGTGGAGCCAACCCGGATACTCCTCCTTGGTGATCATTGCGTAGGCAAGATCGTCACTGTTGTTTTCCGTAAGGGCATGAAACAAGTAGAGCGAACCAACCATCCCGGCACTAATGTGCCCCTTGCGAGCACCATTAATGCTGGCAACTAGTTGTTCTAGAACTTTCGATTTCGATTCGAGATCGGTTAGTCCAAGAGTGAGTGGCAATGCTTGAGCAGTTTGACTGTCATTGGCATAAAGACCGGTATTTTCATTCAGAAATTTGGTGTTGTAGGTTGCTCGGATTTCTAACGCTAAACGACGATATTTCTCTTCATCCGAATTCTTACCGAGTAATTTGGCCGAATCTGCGATGATGCTTGCCGCATAGAAGTAAGCCGCAGTTGAAGTTTGGGCTACTGGCACTCTTCGCCCTCCACCTCCAGCACTGTCATCCAGCCAATCGCCAAGACCCCAGGAAACGATATTGCCCTTTGCAGTTGAAGACAAGTAGTCAACGTAGGCCTTCATCGAGGAATAACCTTGGTCAATCACACGTCGATCACCGAAATTTTGGTAAAGCTTCCATGGCGTGAATACGATAGCTCCACCCCACCATGGATCGGCCATTTCACCGGGTGATCCATCAGCACGAGTGCGACCCCATCCGCTTGTCGGGACGATATCGGTTACGTGACCGTTGGCATCCTGGGCATCCATCATATCGTTGAACCACTTTCGATAGAATTGGGCAGTGTCTAGGTTGAAGAATCCCGTCTCCATGTCGACGCAACCATCATCCATCCACCCCATTTTCTCCCGCTGTGGACAATCAGTAGGAATGCTATGCAAGTTGTTCAAATACGCATGGACGATGAGGTCCTGAACCTTATTCAGCCGCTCGTTGGAGCATTCAAAATTGCCAACACGCTCGGGATCAGTCGTGACCCACTTTCCTTCCAACGATTTCAGAGTCGGCTTTTCCGTTAGACCGGAGACTTCAACATACCGAAAGCCATGATAGGTAAATCGAGGCTCAAAGAAGTCTAGGTTTCCACTAAGGATGCACTCCTCAGTTTGGAATCGACCATAGGTGTGGCTTGCTGTATGCTGCATATTCGCAGTCCCATCCGCATTGAGCGCCTCATTATATTTCATGGTGACCCGGGTCCCCCTTGCTCCCTTAGTTCGCAAAGTTGCCCAACCCGCAATGTTCGTCCCGAGATCGAAAACGTAAACCCCTGGCTTTGGCTCGGTCATTGCGATCGGTTTTATCGTTGTCGTTACCCTTATCGGAGGTTGTTGCTGGGATACTAATTTGCCTTTAGGGGCGTCCACGACCATCACTGGCTTTCGAGTCGGGGAATCGAATCGAGCATCAATCGTTTCACCCCCACGAACACAGTTAAAGGTAATTGCGGTTGGGCTCCATTGCCAGCTCTCATCGGAAACAATTGTTTTAGACGAACCGTCGCTGAATTCAATCTTCAGATGAAAACGAGCTCGTGGCGATGCTGACCAAGGTGCCTTTTCAAAGCTGAACAAATCTGCAGTGGCGAGGTTGAACCATCCGCCACCTAGCAAGATTCCGACATCATTATTTCCATTCTTAAGCTGTCTTGTAACATCATGGGCGACATAGAGAGCCCGCTTAGCATAGTCAGTAAATCCGGGATCGAGGACGTGGTCTCCAACCTTTTTGCCATTGATCATCAGCTCGGAATAGCCAAGTCCACAAAGAAATGCGGTTGCGCGAACGACCGTCTTTGAGATTTGAACTGACTTTTGCAAGTAAACCGCTCCGTTTTCAGGACCTTTCTCGCCGACCGTCCGATCCCTCAGATATTCCCCGTCAGTGAGTCGTTTTTGGTTCCAATCATTGACCTCAACACTATCGAGTGAACTTACCGGAGCATGAAGAGCAATGTTCTTTCCGCCCGAAATCACTTCGAGTTCAGCCAAGGCAAAACAATATGGCTCGGGTCCAGTTTGACGGTTCCATAGCTTTGTAGCAGTCACTCGGACATATCGGCACTGGATGCCTCCACCGGAAACCTTTACCGGCGTCCCCGCGGGATTTGGAAAGTCTTGATCCAAATGATTAGCTAAAACGGTTGACTGTGAAAACTTTGGATCATCAGATGCTTCGACCTTAAAGCGAATAGGAAATCCAAATCCACCGGATCGATCAAATCCGGGTGGATTCGGGGAGTGGAGAATAACATCTGAAATCTTATGAGATGCCCCAAGGTCTACTTGGACCCATTTTGCCGCGTCCTGAATCTTAGATTCCCGCGCGTGGTAGCCAAACACACTTGGCGTTCGGGTGTAACTGTGCTGGCTGGTAGCCGCAATCCACTTACCTTGCCAGTCCTCTGGTCTAAGCATTCCGGTGGTCCAGATTGCAACTTGGCTCCAGTCTGATGCTTTTCCATCTCGGTCCCAGACTCGAACCTTCCAAAAGCATTGGATATTTGATTTTAACGCCTTTCCTGCGTATTCAACGTGAACCGATTGATCAGATACAACTCGTCCTGAATCCCAAAGATCAAATTTACCTGCGGATAATTTCGCATTTGAACTCGCAACGACAACCTGATAGGCGGTTTGAACTTCAGCCCGACGACTAGATTCGAACCACCACGCCAAACGTGGATGAAGCGTATCGACACCTAAAGGTCTGTTCTGATATTCACACTTGAGATTAATTGGAGTAAGAGCAAGACTCATCGCAGTTACACAAAGTACAAACAAGGTTCCGAACAAGTGGAAAAAAGCCGGCAGGGCGTTCCTCATGAAGTTCAAACGTTACCCCAGTTGATGCGATAATCAAGGCATGCTTTCAACCATTCTTTTAGCAACGATCATTCAGGCGTTGCCTCGAGACTATCTTGCGGATGTTGTAAAGGAGCTGAAGAAAGATTGGCCCGCCAATCGAATGGTTGAAGTTGTTTGTCATGGGCACAGTGTTCCGGCTGGATTCTTTAAAACTCCGGAGATTCAAGCTCAAAATGCCTACCCTAACTTGCTCCGAATGGGATTGAATCAGCGATTTCCTCATGCCGTTATCAACGTGACGGTCACCGCAATTGGAGGTGAGAACTCGATTAGTGGTGAAAAGCGATTTGCTCGCGATGTCCTTGGTCGACATCCCGATGTCGTGACAATCGATTATTCACTTAATGACCGAGGACAAGACAGAGAGACCGTCCATCAGGCTTGGATATCGATGATCAAGCAAGCCAGAGCTCAGAATATTAAGGTTATCTTGCTTACACCAACGCCAGACCAGTCAGCAAAGATGGATGATCCAAACGACCCAATTAATCGGCAAGCTGATGATGTACGAGCAATTGCGAAGGAGCAAGGAGTTGGCCTCATCGATAGCCTGGCTGAATTCAAGAAGGCAATCAAAGCAGGGACACCTTTACCGTCGCTGATGTCGCAAGTAAATCATCCGAATCGGGAAGGACACACGATCGTCGCGAATGAACTATTAAGATGGTTTCCCGCTAACTAACCGCTGAGCTGTTTGATTTTTTGTTGGTTAGCGCAATCGAAAGTATTCCGGCAACAAAAATACAGCCAGCAAGGAACCAAAGTCCGCTTTGAAAATTGCCTGAATCTGTTTTCAAGGCTCCAACAATTTTTGGACCAACAAATCCGCCCAAATTTCCGATGGAGTTGATCAATCCGATTGCAAGCGCAGCCGATGAAGCTGTCAATCTCGCAGTTGGATGAGTCCAAAAAACCGGGAGGTAGGCATACAAAGTTGCGCCAAGAAGGCACAAAAACGTGGCTGCTAGAACTGTGTTATTCGCAAAGAAAGCGGCAAGGGCCATCGAAACTGCGGCTAGTAGCAAAGGAATCGCAGTGTGCCATCGGCGTTCGCCAGTTTTGTCAGAATGGGCTCCATTCACCAATATTGCGATCAGGCCCAAAACATACGGCAACGTTGAGATTAATGTTTGAACAACAACTGAGGTTCCTTTAAAGCGTTCGACAACCGCCGGAAGGAAGAAAGTAAATCCATACATTCCGGTCACCGCGCAAAAATATATTGTGGCGAGGAGCCAAACCTGGGGATTTTTTAACCCACTCATAATTCTTTCACCTCCATTGACCACTTTCGCCTCGTGCTCTTTTTCGAGTTCGGCGACTATCCATGCTTTTTCATCTTCGGGGAGCCATCTGGCCTGCTGAGGTCGGTCCGTCAAATAGAACCAGGTTACGATTCCCAAAATTACCGCAGGCAATCCCTCAAGAATGAAAACCCATCGCCAACCTGAATAGTCGAGCCATTTGACTGAATGCATGATCCATTGCGATAAAGGGGTCGCAATAATAGTTGCTAAAGGAATGCCAATGAGAAAGAATGACTTTGTCTTTGCCCGATCTTCGTACAAAAACCAGTGGGATAGGTACACAATTACTCCTGGGAAGAATCCTGCCTCGGCAAGGCCAAGAATGAACCGAAGAGAGTTGAATTGTGCTTCGGCATGTAGAAATTGAAAAATTGGCAAACCGATAAATCCCATCATGGTCGCTATAATGCCCCAAGAAACCATGATTCGAGCGATCCACTTTCGTGCGCTCCATCGTTCAACGATGAGCGTGCCGGGTATTTCAAGCAGAAAATAACCTAGAAAGAAGATGCCTGCCCCAGTGCCGATTATTGCGTCGGTAAACCCAAGATCTCCCTTCATTTGAAGTTGAGCGACGGCAATATTGGTTCTATCCAAGAAAGCAACCAAGAACAGAAGCACCAAAAATGGTAAGAGTCTCTTTGTGATCCGTTTCCGGGCACGGCTCCCAATTGAAACATCACCGCCTATGGATAACTTGTCATTCATGGTCAATCAACCTCGTACCAGATTATAACAATGCAGTTGAAAATCAATTTCAAAGTGGCCCATTTCCGATAGGAACTCCAACTATTTTGGACAAAACGTCGGCGATCGAAAGTGATTCCGAATCCATGTTATGGGTAACAACTTGTCCTGGAATGATCTCATCAATCATCATCCAGTCCGGAAAAATGGAGTTGTTGACGAATTCACCTTGTCCGTAAAAACGGAACAAAATGATGTCTTTTCCATCCTTGAGCCACAGTCCAACTCTGAATATATCCTCAGCGTCATGCGAGACCCAATCGCTTTCTAACGCATCGCTATAGTTATAAATGATCTCTTGAATGCGATCAAAAGAAATGACTTGGCGATTCGTGAATGCCCAAAATCGACGATCTTGAATCCGGATAATTTCATTCTTTCGATCAACACTTACCCGCCTAGAGCGACCACCAAGCGTGAGCATCGAAGTCCTCCATCCAGATTCGATGATAAGCAACGAGCCTTCGCACCTTACAACGGGGCGAGGAGCAAACGTTTTGGTGATTAACCTTGAAGCAATGGAATCGACAATGTCGCTCATTAATCCTTATCTTAGCTTAGCTTAAAGGTTTAGAGGTCAACCTTTCCGGGTGGACGAACAAGCGAGCCTTTCGCTTTGGTCAATGTGTCACCAAAATCCGAACGCCCAACCTCAATCATTCGAAGCATTCGCGCTACAACTTCAGGATATTCATCAACCAGATTCTTGGTTTCAAACGGATCAGCCTCTAAGTCGAACAGGGATAGTCCGATTTTGCCAGCCATCTCTCCACTCGATTTACCAGCAACTCCCGCTGGTTGAGTCTGTAGCCGGTGGTTATGCGGAACATGCAGTTTCCACTTTCCGCTTCGTACTGCATGCAACTCGCCCGGCCAGTAGTAATAGAACCAGCGCCATGGTGTTCTGGCTCCTGGCTTGTCAGTAATTAAGTTAATAATGTTATGCCCATCAATTTCTCGTTCAGGCAACTTTGCCCCAGACATTGATGCGATCGTTGGCAACACATCCATGGTTGAAGCCAATTCTCGGATGACCCGATTAGCTGGGATGGTTCCTGGTTGGTAGAAGATTCCTGGAACTCGAAAACCTCCTTCAAATGCAGTTCCTTTTCCTTCGCGTAAACCACCCGAAGATCCTGCATGTTCTCCATAAGGAAGCCAAGGTCCATTATCTGATGAGAACATAACTAGAGTGTTCTTCTCCAAGCCATTCTTTTTCAGAGTGTCGAGAATTTCACCGACCGATGCGTCAAGTTCTTGGATCGTATCGGCATAAAGCCCTTTGCCGCTCTTTCCGTTAAACTTTTTGCTCGCCGCAATAGGCACATGAGGCATCGATGGGGTCATATACAGGAAAAATGGCTTACGCTTGTTCTGGGCGATGAACTCTTTGGCCTTCTGCGTGTACTTGTGGGTCAGAAGAGCTTGATCCTCCATAGTCTTCACTTGCTCTACTGGCTTTGTGCCTTCATGCAAGTACAAATCTGGCCACCCTTTGCCGTTTGGTGGCCACATATCGTTCGAATACGGGAGGCCATAATAGGAATCAAAGCCGTGAAATGTAGGCATGAGATTTTTAACTCCCAGGTGCCACTTGCCGATACACGCCGTTGCGTATCCGAGTGGCTTCAGCATCTGCGCGATGGTCATTTCCTCAAGGTTGAGTCCAGTTGGGGAATCTGGATTGAGCACTTGAGGAACTGAAACTCTTGCGGGATAGCATCCCGTCAAAATCGCTGCCCGTGATGGGCTACAGGCAGGCGATGCAACATTGAAGTCGGTAAACCTCACTCCATTTCGAGCCATTCGATCGAGGTTCGGCGTTCGAAATTTGGTATTCCCATAACAACTCAGGTCTCCGTAGCCCAAATCATCGGCGAAAATTACAACAAAATTTTGGTGTTGCAAGGGTGCAAGAAAACTGGCAAGGGCAATTTCCGCGATCATGATCGGATTATACAGATGATCCTGGAATTGTTGCTTTCCAGTGGTCCTTAACCTCAATTTCCTTTGCGTTAATCTTCAAGCGGATGGGCTTTGAAGTCTTCAGTTCTAGTTCAATTAGCTTTCCTTGTTTCGTCCATGAAACATGAATGTTTCCACCGCCAGGAATCGGAACATCTCCCGATGCCCACTTGAGATTTCCTGTTTGAATATTGACCTCGTAAACTCGGTCGCCGAGGTCGAATCTTGGGTTCAATCCCAACACCCGCCTCGAAAGTTGCCAAGTCGGGCAACCCGACCATTCGTGGCAATGAGACCAGCGCGTATCAAATACTTCCAACCAAGTCGTCCGATTGTCGCCCAAAGCCCAACCCCAGCACTTTCGATATTGAGCCAAGACAAAGTTAGATTCACCGTGGTTTAACAATGCGGTAAAAGCAAAGTGGGCAAAGTAAGGAGTTAAAATTTGACTATCCC
>JBAXBU010000101.1:0-10426 GCA_037141835.1 Armatimonadota bacterium
ATCTTTAATTGAGTAGTACTTTCGTTTGGAGTTTGGAGTCAGCAGAGAATTTTGTTGACTCCAAATTTTTCTGATTAGTTAGATTTTAGACTAGCCAAGTCGATCACGAATCGATAGCGGACATCGCTTTTGAGCATTCGCTCGTACGCTTCGTTGATATACGACATTTCGATGACTTCGACATCGGATGCAATTCCTTTCTCCGCGCAGAAGTCGAGCATTTCTTGGGTCTCGGCAATTCCACCGATCATTGATCCGGCGAGGCTTCGTCGCTTTCCGACCAGTGGGAAAGCAGCTACCGTGGTAGGGTTTGGAAGTCCAACTAGGCACATGACGCCATTGAGGTCGAGCAAGCCAAGGTAGTCGTTGTATTCGTGATTTGCCGAGATTGTATTAAGGATGAAGTCAAATCGCTGAGCGTTATTCTTGAAAGCATCGGGGTCGTTGGTGGCGATAAAGTCGTCGGCACCGAGTCGCTTAGAGTCTTCCATTTTGTTGGGTGAATGGGAAATGACGGTGACGGTTGCGCCCATAGCCTTTGCAAATTTGACCCCCATGTGGCCTAGCCCGCCCAGGCCAACAACTGCAACCCGAGAACCAGGTCCGACCTTCCAGTGTCGAAGCGGAGAGTAGGTTGTGATTCCCGCACAGAGAAGTGGTGCCGCGCCTTCGAGAGGAATTCCTGCGGGAATTGAGACAATGTAGTTTTGATCAATGGTTATCTTGGTCGAGTAGCCACCGTATGTTGGGGTAACTCCATCCCGCTCAAAACCGTTATAGGTTCCGGTCATTCCCGCATCGCAATATTGTTCAATGCCTGCCTTGCAATTTTCGCATTCTCGGCAGGAGTCGACAAATACTCCAACGCCAACCGTTTCGCCAACTTTCCACTTGGTGACTTCTGAGCCAACTTGCAGGACGGTACCGATGATCTCGTGCCCTGGAACCATTGGATATTTTGATCCTCCCCACTCATCCTTGGCTTGGTGAAGGTCGGAATGGCATACTCCGCAAAAGAGGATATCGATGAGTACGTCGCCTGGTCTTGGGTCGCGTCGGTCAAATGTCCATGGGGCTAGTGGGTCGGTTGGGGAAGGAACTGCGTACGCGGCGGTAGGAATACTCACTTAATAAGTCTACGCAGAATAGATGGAAACTTTTTCGCGAATTAGTAAACTTCTTTGGTTAGAGTATTGAAATGAAGTTAGGAGATGGGAAATTGGATATGGTTAGTCGCAAGTTCCTTCTCTTGGTGCTCGGAGTTTTCTTTGTTATTGCTGTTGCCTTCTCTCGGGCTTTGGCTCGCAATGCAATGGCTGAGTTTAGGCGACAGCAGTCGATTGAAGATGCCGGTGCCAACAAATGAGTCAATCATCTCCGTTCATGGATAAAATCATTGCTTTGGTAGAGCCGGGTGGGAGTTTAGTTCGCCAATGGCCATTGGGCGGTGGGATATCTTGTACTACGACGGCGGTTGAGATTGAGTTGCCCGATGGTCAGCGGCGAAAACTGGTGGTTCGGCAAGTTGGGCAATGGAGCTTTGAAAATTATCCAAATAGTGCAAAGAATGAGTTCGAGCTACTAAGGTATTTGGATGACTTCGGAATAACAGTTGCTGTCCCTCGGTTTGTTGATTTGTCGTGTGACCTTCTGGATCGCCCCTATTTGGTATTGAACTATGTTGAAGGTTCTCCCGATCTCACGGTTGACGACCGAACCCAGCGAGTCACGATAATGGCTGAGAATCTGGCAAAGATCCATTCGGTAGATGTCGCTCATCCAGCCTTGGCATTCATGAAGCCGACAGCCATCAACATTCGTCCGGCCGGTGATCGATTCGATGAAGACCTTCAAGAAGGCAAAATTCGATCAGTCTTGGAGTCATTTTTTGGTCAAGTTGCTGAAAATAGATACACCTTCCGGCATGGTGATTACTGGCCAGGAAACATGGTATGGAATGACGACCAATTGGCAGCAGTCATTGATTGGGAAGAAACCTCGATTGGAGATCCACTATTTGACGTTGCGATTGCTCGATTGGACGTGCTGTGGGCTTACGGCGAAGAGGCAATGCTTACTTTTACCAATGCCTATCAAGCAAAGGTTGACCTGGATTACACGTTCCTTCCTTGGTGGGATTTAAGGGTGAGTTTGCGACCGATGTTGAACATTGCTGCATGGGCAACGTCTTTCCCGTTACTAGGGCGACCGGATGTTACGAGCGATTCGATGACTTCTGGACACCGCTGGTTTGTCGACGTGGCAATTGATCAGTTACGTCATTCAAAGGGATGACGCGACAAATTGGTGGTTGAACCTTATACTGAAAATCACATGTTTACTGCGGCCGCGATTTTTCACCAAGATTCAGATGCAATTCTGAAGAAATTTGATCGAGCTGTGTATGCCGTTCGAGCAGATGATAAGTTGGCTACTGGGTTTGTAATCGGAAACGGAAAGTATTTGGTTACGAGTGACCACGTTATCGGGTCCGACTCAAAAATATCCATTTTGGAACCTAAGGCTGCAAGTCACTATGGCTATCTTGTGTTTCACAATTCGAAGTTGGATATTGCGGTTTATCGAATGGATCGCATCGCTCCAGTTTCGTTTAAGGTGAACTCCGACGCTATTCAGGTTGGCAATCCTTTCTTTGTAATGGGGAATTCTCGCGACCTGAAGGGTCGAGCTGTTGCTCAAGGAACTCTATTGAGCGTTCAGCGAGAAGGTGATGGAGCGTACGTTGAGTTTAGCTGTAGTTCATCGTGGCTTAATTCTGGGTGCCCAATGCTGAATGCTAAAGGGGAAGTGATTGGGATGACCCAGTCGTCAGATAGGGGCTTATCCGGCTACAGCATCACACAGTTTTTGAAGGATCAAACGGCTCAGCCTGACGCTCCGACAGTAGTCGGGAATCTCGGGCAAGTTCTCGATACGACTCGAGTTTGTGAATCGGCAGATCTTGATTCACGAACCCTCTTCTTTGCAAGTCCCTATCAGTATTTGTTAGTTCAGGATTTTTCACCAGACTTTCTCAGTGTTTCTCTTCCGAACGGTACTACCGGTTACATTCGGACATCAATGGTCAAAATTGTGGTGCCTAATGTGACGACCGGCACGGCTGGAATCGTCAATGGATTTGAAGTGACTCGAGTTGTGAAAACGGTAGACCCTACCACCTTAAAAGCATCATCAAGTGTTGCTGATTGGCAAAAGGAGACGGTTCGATTTGTGAACTCGGTTTTCACCACTGCGGGTCGGGAATTGTCGGATGACGTATCGGTTCAGCTTGATATTGGTCGGCCGGTAGAGAGCATCGATGACCTTCAGCAAGGGGATCGAATTTACTTTGGAAAGGCTAACTCGTTGTGGGCGGCCATTTTTATCGGCAACGGAGAATACATTTCGGTCAATAAGGCAGGGAAGTTGATTACCAGTAAGTTCGGTACTTCGGTCTCAAAGCCTTTCTATCGGGCTCTCCACTAGTTCTCCTCTACTTTTCTACTTTTGCAAATCCTCGAGAGACGCCCCAGGCAAAGGGAGCTTCTTGCCACGATTGCAAGGACTCTAAATCAGATTCTTTGATCGCGCCGGTTTCTTTGGCTACATCAATCAAAGTAGAGTAGGTCAGGGCACTTCGAAGCTTCACACCTTGTTGTTGGAAGTTCTCGATACCTTCGCGGAAGTTATAGCTGAAGATGGCGAGGGCCAATTCGACTCTTGCTCCTTCTTCCCTCAGAACCGGGACGACTTTAACGGCGCTACCGCCAGTTGAAACAACGTCTTCGATGAGTACGCATTGTTGACCTTGATGCAACACCCCTTCAATCTGCTTTTTCATGCCGTGTTCCTTGGCTTTATCTCGGACGTAAATGAAAGGAAGTTCTAAAGTGTCGGCGAGCAAAGCTCCCCACGGCAAACCGGCAGTTGGGATGCCGCAAACATTTTCAACGGTCATTCCGGATTCTTCGATTAGGGCTTTCATGGCGGAAACGACAAGCCGCCTGGCTTCGTGATCACTTAGAAGTATTCGGTTATCGTTGTAAACGGGCATGAAGTATCCGGAAGCCCATTGGAACGGGCGCTCTGTGCTAATTTTAATTGCGCCAAGTTCAAGGGATTTTTGAGCGATTTTTTGTCCGAATATCTCACTTTCTTTCATTCAGCAATGAACATACCTCGTAACCCGGTACTTGCCGCTTATCCCGCTCGTTCGATGGTGAGAAGAATTTTTTGAAGTGGGACCGGAATAGGTCAATTGCCTTAGAAATTGGCATAGCCTTTTGGTCGAAAGGTCGACTGGGAGTAATCTGTTTCTTTTGGGGTTATGGTTCTCACGTCAGCACTTTCAATTTTTCTTGTCACTCAAAGCGATCCTAAGCAATCTGTCAATCTCGTAGGGGCAGATTTAAAACTGTCGATGTCGGTGCCGACCGTCATTGATGGTTGGAAGCTGAAACGAAGCCGGTCCGATACTTCGACCAAAATCGAATATGTCCATTCGAGTCTTGTTGCCTTTGGAAGGCCCTGTTCATTTACGGTTGATTTTCGATCAAAGTCAAATGCCGCCAAGCTTCTGCAAGTCGAAAAGTCTGCCCTTAACCAGCCGAAACCTTCGACAACGAATTTGAAGCTGGAGTGGCGGTGGGATGGGCGGCAGTATTTGGAACGTGAGATGGGGACTTCTCAGGGAATTCAAATTAAGTTTTTGGGCGAAGCCGATTCTCTCTTTGTATTGGGCAGCCTGACTTATCCCGGTCCGCTCGAGAAGCAAACGACGAACAAGTTGGTCGCGATTGTGTCTCGGTTGACTCGAGGGGTGATCCCAAATGCAAAGATCAAAGCTCTTTAGGGGGTTCACTATTCCAAAAGTCCCAAGTTAATGTACTAGGTTTGGTGTCCATGGAACCATAGACAGTGATTTGTAAGTCAAAAATTACTCGGTTGACTAAACCTAATGTGGTTTGTCAGGGGTTAATATGAAAAGCAATTTTGGCAGCTTGGTGATTTGGTCTTGTATTCTTGCGTTATCCGCATCGGCTAATGCGACGACTCGAAGTTCTTTCCTTGACGTGGATTCGACGTCAGATATCACGTTCAATGCAACAAATGGTGGATTAACAGTTGATGTTCTCCTGGGAACAAACCCAACATTTACGATTGGAACCAACGTCTATTACATTACGAGCGTGATTGGATTTTATGCTTTGTCAGATGATGACGATCTCACTGTGACAAACAGCAATTTTGGTGTTTGGTCGACAGACAACAGCAATGCAGGCGTTGGCGGAGTTGCGGGATGGAAAACAAATCCAAACAGTGGATTTGGGACCAATAGCAGTCAGCTATTTACATACACAGCTCTCAGCACTAATCGTGTTGAAAGACTGGGGCTTCACGTGGTAACTTCGGAGCTTTTTCCAAATACAACAGCAAATACAGGAAACATTGCGATTGTTCCTGAGCCAGCTTCGTTTGCGATCCTCGGCTTAGGATTGGTCGGAATCGTTAGTCGACGTCGAAAGAAATAGATTCGGATTAACCTAGAAATTGGGCCAAAGCGAAAATGCTTTGGCCCTTTTTGTGTATGTCGGTTGACATTTTCTCGTGGTCAAAATTGAACTAAACTAATGGTTGACCAGAACCACATGAAAGGCGCTCCTCCCATTGTCGATTTCCTACTCAATCTCTGTCCTCTTTGCGTGATTGCCATGCCAATTATTACGATATTGGTAATGGTCAAGTTGATGAGAAAGCCGGAGCCGGGACAGATCGTGAATCTTGATGATGTTCTCTCAGAGGAGAAATCCGACAAAGAATAGTATCTAGTTCTCGATCCGAGAAATCATGGCGAGGGCATCGGGATGGTCCGGAAGAAGTTCGAGAACTTGTCGAAAGGAGTTCTCGGCAGCGTCAAGCGTCCCCATTTCAAATTGGATCGTACCAAGACAATAATGGGCGCTTTCGTCACTGGCATCAAACCCAACCCCTCGCTTTGCCCAGACGAGAGCTTCATGCAGATTTCCAAGGTCTCTCAGGGCGATGGCTAGAGCTACGTGTGTCCCTGGAAAATTTCGGTTTAGGTCGAGGACTTGTCGAAAGGAACTAGCGGCAGCTTCGACCTCTCCTCGAGCGTAGAGTGCCAGACCAAGATAATGATGGATTCGAGGATCTTCTGGGTTCTCGACGAGCTGACTGCGGTAGAGGTTAATTCGACCATCAAGCTCTTGCAGATGGGCTCCATCGCCTATTGGACTATTCGATCCCAAAGTTCCACCTGTCCATCAAAACAGCTTAATGATAGCCTAAACTAGCCGATTTTGCTCAACGTAGAATCGGATCGAGATATTTCCCTCAATTGATCGCTTTCCCAACTTCCAATGAAGACTTTTGTTTTCGCATCATTGAATGGAACGGGAAATTGATCGTAAATGTCATATGCTTCGCGGCTAATTCGGTTGTTATCCGGTCGGCCATATCTACCACCAATATAGCTCCAAGCATCATTACGTTCCGACCGTTGTACAAATCGGCTCGAAACATAACACCCTTTTGGAATCATCACCTTTCGCATTCCTCGTGGAGGGACAAAATCGGAATTGCAGATCCAACCCAGGTCAGCTCTCATGGTGTCTCGGACGGGATGAGTCCACATATTGTCGAGATAAATCGTCACAAACGAGGCATCTGTTGGTATCAATGATACAAATCGTTCTTGAAATCGAGTCCAGCCATGCTCTAGCCATCCATAGTTGCCGACGAACCGCCAAACGCAGGCGTATTTAACTGGCATGATGCTTGGAGCTTCTTCCCAAGTTCGATTTGCCTTGTTGATTAGGACCCAATCAGCGTTCCAATGGAGGCCAACTGGTGATTCTAGTTTCCAGTCATTTCCATCTTTACGGAACTCTGTTGGAATAAGTCCAAAGGCTTTTCGGAACGAGCGTGAGAACGCTTCTGGGCTTTGATAACCGCTTTCGATCGATATTTCCTGGATGGAGTGACTCGTATTGAGCAGCATGAATGCTGCCCGCTCGAGTCTCATTCTCCGCAAAAATTGTTCAAGGGTTTCTTCGGTCATACGACTGAACATTCGTACAAGGTGAAAGCGCGACAGGCCGACCGCGGACGCCAATCGAGGCACGCGAATTGGACCGGAGCGACAACGAAGAACGTCTTCGATCACTCCGGCCAGAAGTTGGTGGTAATGCCTCTCGGCGCTTGGTGTCACTTTGTTATTGTTTGCTTTCTCCTTTTGATTGCCAATGCGGCAATGCCAAGACCGATTCCCATTATTGTAGTCGGTTCGGGAACCATCATGATAAATGTTGGTCCGCTGAGACCAGTTGATAGGGCAGTTCCGGCAAATGAGCCGTCAGTCATTGAGTATTTCAGAATTCTGTTGTTCCGCCATGATGAAACATAGAGCAAACCGTCATCTCCGAAGGTCATTCCTGACGCTCCACTTAGCCCACCAGATCCTGCTGTTACGAACGTGTCGATAAATGAGCCATCTAGCCCATACCGAAGCACTTTGTTGCCATTGTCACTTGTTACCCAAACTTTATTGTCTCGAAAAAGGATTGTTCTAGGCTGACTCATTCCGCCTACGCCTGCAGGGATAAAGGTGTCGACGAACGCCCCTGTAGTGGCGTTGTAACGTTGAATAGCGTTTGATTCAAAGCTTGGAACATAAAGACCATTGATCCCGCCAGTACCGGCGGTAACAAAAGAACTCAAAAACGTGCCCGATGAGTTGTATTTGGTAACGGTGTCATTGTTGAAATTTCCGACGAGAATATTGTTCGAGGAATCAAAGGTGATACCGGTTGGACCGTTTAGGTTTGATCCTGAGATGATTGTGTCAACGAAGGCATGACTTATCATGTTAAATCGCTGAATGGAATTGTTGCCCTCGCTACACACATAAAGTAGTCCGTTGGGACCAACACTCATGCCGAGAGCGCCGTTTAAGCTCCCCCCGGTATAAGATCCTAAGGACGTGCCCGTTGTTGGGTCGAACCGGACAATCGAATTGCCGAAGAAATTTGAAATCAGAAGTTCTGAAGCGTTTGCTCCAGCTGAGAACAGGATTGCTATCCCTCCACAAAGTAACTTGAATTGCCTAAATTGAATTTTCATTCTAATACCGGCGCAGAATTGCGCTGGTGTAGTATCCATCTGGACTGGTTTCCCGTCCCTGACTTTTTGTGCGCAAATTCCGATAGGCTACGAGCATCGGGCATGAGCAACGTTTACAGACTTATCTCATCGAATGATTACTTCATCCATAAAAACCCAAGTTGATCCGCCAGCAGATGCGTGCCACTGTGGGAGTTTTTTTGCGCCGGTCACCCGAAACATGACGTAACGATATTTTCCATGTTCGTAAGGACCGAGGGGATTTGGAAATGAAAAGTGATGGAGTCTCGGTTCATTCTTGTGATCCGATTCTACGGCTTCTTTTCCCCATGGCAGAAAGCCCTTTCCGTCTTCTGAAACAAAGCATTCAACCATGTTAGGATGGAGAATCCAGCTTCCAAATTCGGACAATGAATTTGTCTCAATCGAAGACAGCGATTTTTTAGTTCCAAGATCAATGGTGAATTCGAAATCGACACCATCCCAGCCAATCCATTCTGATCGGAAATCTGAACCCCCTTGGACTCCGTTCGTTAGCTTATTGAGTGCGCCAGCGCCGTACTTCTTGGAAGGCTCTGGCTTCGATGTTACTTGGGATTCAAAAGCGATATTGCCGGCGATATTGAGGGAAGTAAGCCTAACCATCGAGTCGCGAAACTGTTGAGGAGTGAGGTTTTGCTCGCTGAGGGACTTAACATTGCCTTTGATTGCAGTGTCCAGGAACTCATCGAAAGTGCCAGGAATTGAGATTCGTGCCACTGACTTACCATTCTCGAGCTTGTAGAATCCTCGTGGTCCAAAGACATCGTTCGCCGCGATCAACATTCGAGCATAGTCGAGCGATAGTCTGGCAGTAAGGATCCGTTGACGATGGACGGGAACAGAGGCGGTTGCCAGGGCAAGAAAAAACTGATTTCCGTCATCGTCTAAATTGCGCTCAGAAAGGAAATCGTTGGCGTGGGTGATCGGACTATCGAAAATGTCGAGGCGAGTCTTGGAACCTTGCATCGCACTTGTAAGGCTATAAATATATTTCTCTATATACTCACCGCCTGGGCCATAGTAGCCGAGGCAGAAATCATGAATGATCTTGGCTACTTCGGCTTTGGGGTTCCACAATAGCTTGGCGAGGAGGTAGGCTTTCAGTTCGGAAAATTCGTGACCAGGAGATGTATTGGTTTGCTCGAAGACCTGGTTAACGCCGTACTTTTCGAAGAACTCAATATTTGGCTGGAGGGTGAAAAGGTTCGGAAAGGGAGCCAGCATGTGGTTGAAGTTGACCGTGTAATCCCAGAGGTAAATGTTTTTGGTTATCCGTGCCCAATCGTTGATGTCCTTAACGAAATCAAAAGTGGTTGGGTTAGTTTCTATTGGTTGCGATCGATCGGCTTCAATAGTGCAGAGAACGATTTGAACGTTTCTTTCCGGCTTTGTTTTCTTTGGGGCATTGCGAGACCATTGATAGGCAAGGGTTGAAATGGTCTCTTTGGGAAACTGTTTAGCGATTTCGTTGACGAATCGAAGCTGGGCGCCACCCGGCGTTCCTTCCTCCGCATTGATGTTGAGACACCTTTGGCATTGGCAAAAGTATTCGTTGTCATTTTGGCTGACCGACCAGACATGTTTGCTTGGTTGGGCGGTAATTTCTTGTTTCAGTTTTGCAACAACTATTGGAATGATCTCGGGGTTCGAGGGGCACAACTGAATCGGAGACCGACGATTCTTTATGAGAGCATAGTAATCAGGATGATCCTTAAACCAAGTGTTTGGAGGGACGAGTTTTTCGAAGGTGTGGACCGAATATCCCGCGCCATACATTTCGCTACTGGAGTTTCCTTTTGTCCAATCTAAGTAGTCTGGATCTTTGGAAAATTCGCCATAGACAGCGCGGAACTCAATGGCAGGATTCTCGATATCGAAGACATTTTTGACTTTGAGAGTTGATTGCTCAGGGAAGATGTATGCAGTTGGGCTGAAACATCGACAACCAAAGTGCTTTTCAAGCAAATGAACCACACCATAAATCGAACCCTTTTTGCCCCCGGAGACAATTGAAAAGGAAGTTCTGTTGTTATAAACGCTGAATCCGTCTGGCTTAAGAGTAGGCCCCAATTCAGGGTGGGGAGAAGTTGCTCCCGGAATTGAAGTGAACTCAAGTGCTTGGTCTTCTCCACCGGAAAAGGCAAATGACGGTCTTTTGTTCTTTTCGGGAAATCCAATGTTGACTGAAAATGTTGAATTGCGCTTATCGCTTTTGACAATCGGCAGCGTGCAACCCGACATT
>JBAXBU010000102.1:0-10233 GCA_037141835.1 Armatimonadota bacterium
GCTAATGTCGATAGCGATTTCTTCCCAGAGGCCGGCGGGCTGGTATGGCTTAAATCCGCGACCACCTTGTCGATTGACGAGTAGACCAGAAACTTGTAGGACTTGATCTCGAAGAACTTCGGCATCAAGGCGGAACCGTGGCCCCCGTGAAAGGAGACGATTCTCTGGGTCTATTAATTCTTTTTTAGCGGAGATTCCCGATTGTTGGCGATAGGTTGCACTGGTCACTATAAGCCTGTGAAGCTTTTTGATTGAGTAGCCGTCCTTTGCAAATTTGATGGCCAAATAATCGAGGAGTTCTGGATGGCTTGGCCAATCACCTTGGTTGCCGAAATCCTCGGCGGTCTTGACGATTCCGGTGCCAAAATGCTGCTGCCAAATTCGGTTGACTAGGACCCGATTGGTGAGGGGGTTCTTCTTATCAGTTAGCCACTGCGCCAATCCAAGCCGATTGAGAGGCACACCAGGTGGAAGTTCACCAAATGCAGTTGGAACCCCTCTTTCGACTTTGTCGGCGCGAAGAGTGTATTCTCCGCGGAGAAGGACGTGGGCCTGCCGAGGCATCGGGAGTTCTTCGGCAATCATCGTCCGAGGAATCAAGGCACTGACTTTCGCAACTTCGTTGCCTAGGGCTCGATATTGAGTCGAAGTCGCAGTTGTCGGACCTTCCGTGAGAAAAGTCCGTTTAGTAAGGATTGGGTCCTTTTTCGAATAGGCTTCCTCAATCCTGAAAGCTCTGTCTGAACCAGAATTAAAAATGATGCCGTCTGGACCACCGATATTGACGATTTTTATGATTATCGGATTTTCACCCTTTTTGACCATAATCTTGACAACGTCAACGGCGGTGGCGACTCCGCGGGCAACTTTGTTTGAATGAATGAGTTTGTCATTGACCCAAACCTTAATGCCATCGTCGCTACTTAATCTTAGGACCAATTCGCCATTGACTTGAGATGTGATAGTGGATCTTAGATAGCCAGAGGCGTTGTCTTTTCCGATGACTGGGGTGTCTTTACCAGGGACAATTTTAATTGGCTTCCACTTGGTTGGCTTTTCATCAGTGTCGAATGCTTCATCGAAGTTTTTGTGGACAAAAGGATCCGACACTTCCCAATCGCCAATCTTGGTTGGAGGAACTCGATTAGCTGCAATCCAATTTTTGGCGTCATCGATGTTCGTTTCATCTTCGATTTTTGTCATTTTTGCCTTGCTGGATTCAAGGACTCGTTCTTCTTCGGGACTAGGGGCAAGAATGGTGGGCTCGGGGTTTAACAAATTGCCGTCAAAGGGTGAATCCTTCGTTGAATTGAAGAAGGCAAAGAGTTGGTAATAGCTTTTCGTGGGGATAGGATCAAATTTATGGTCATGACACTTGGCACAGCCCACGGTCATGCCAAGAAACACGGTGGACATAGTGTCTACTCGGTCAAAAGTGTTCTTGACAAGAAACTCTTCTTCAATCGCCCCGCCCTCGTTTGTTGTTGGGTTCATGCGGACATATCCCGTTGCAATTTTCATGTCGAGGGATGGGTTCGGCATTAAGTCGCCCGCAAGTTGCCACTTTGTAAAAGTATCGAATGGCATATCTTGGTTGAAGGCTCTGACTACCCAGTCCCGGTAGGGATAGATACCCCGTTCACTATCGACGTGGAGCCCGTGGGTGTCTCCATAACGAACGGCGTCCAGCCAGTATCTAGCCTGATGTTCTCCGTATCTCTCGCTTGCGAGCAATCGATCAATCGCCCTTTCGTATGCGCCTGGTTTCTTATCTGAATTCAATTTTTGGATCTCTTCTGGCGTTGGAAGGAGACCCGTCAGTGAGAGACTTGCTCGTCGTAAAAGGGTTGCTGGAGAAGCTTCGATTTCTTGTTTTAGCCCTTTGGTGGCGAGCTTTTGGACAATGAAATTATCGATTGGGTTACGGATGTCTGCTTTTGAATCAACTTCCGGAATTGCAGGCATGGACGGGACAACAAATGCCCAATGCTTATCATATTTTGCACCTTGATCAATCCACAGTTTTAGGGTGGCGATTTGGTCTGAGGAAAGGGGAATCATGCCCGAATCTTTCGGTGGCATTGGCGAGGCAGAGCCAGCTTTGATCCGTTCCATGACTAACGATTCCTTCGAATTACCCGGCTTAATCGCGAAATCACCATCTCGGTCACGGGTTGCGTCTTTGGCATCACTAAGTCGCAAATCACCCTTTACTTCTTTTCCATCGGGACCGTGGCATTTGTAGCAATGTTCACTGAGAATTGGGCGAACATCGCGATTGTAGTCAACCTTTTTGACGGTTTGAACGGGTTTCTTCTTTGCTTGATTGCCGCTCGTTGCGAGTCCCATGCCAAGGCAAGCGGTTGCCAACGAAAGAATGAAGAGAGGTCGAAGATGCTTCATGAATAGCCAGAAATGGATTCAAGTTGATGTTACGATCTTTTGAGACAAAAAGAAAAGGCTTCCAACTTATTGGAAGCCTTTTCTATTAATATGCGGACTAAAAACTAGCCAGCAGCTTTTGAAGCTGATGTTGGATCAAGTGCAATGCTTGGACCCATGGTTGCGCTCATGGCGATGCTCTTAATGTATCGTCCTTTTGCGGTGCTTGGCTTTGCCTTAAGAATTGCGCCAAATCCGGCGAGGAAGTTCTCGGCTAATTGGGCATCGGTGAAGTTAACTTTGCCGATTGCCATGTGAACGACGCCTTCTTTGTCAGCTCTGTATTCAACACGGGTTGCGCTCTTGATTTCCTTAACTGCGTTGCCAATAGCGTTGGTAACAGTACCGTTTCTCTTGTTTGGCGTCTTGGGTCCGAGTGCTCGTCCGATCTTACCGATCTGTGGAGCCATGTCTTCGGTAGCAAGAATAACGTCAAACTTCATTGGCTTGCCTCCAAATTCCTTGGCACCGTTCTGGATTGCAGTAATGAGTTCTTCTCCACCTACGATGTCGGCACCAGCTTTTTCAGCCTCGGCGACATGGTCACCCTTTGCTAGAACTGCAACGAGTCGAACCTTACCGGTTCCGTGTGGAAGAGTTGTTAGACCACGAACGTTTTGATCGCCTTTTCGAGGATCAATTCCGAGGACGATAGCAAGATCAATGGACTCAACAAACTTGGCGTTTGCGGTAGCTTTGACTTGGGCAATACCTTCTTCAAATGTAAGAAGAGCGCCTTTAGTGACTTTGGTTGTCAGCGCATTGTAGCGCGACGAATGTCGATCTTTTTTCTTATTAATTCGCATGAATCACCTTGTGGTTCGCATGATCCCGAAGGATCTCCCACTTATTGCGAAGATATAGGATACCCGATCCTTTAGGGGAGGCTCTGGGATGTAAAACTAGGTTTCCAGAACCAGGTAAGGTTGCACAGAATAGATGCATAGCCATATCAGCTGGAGCGCTTGATTGAAGTAAATGCTACCAATCAGAAATTCGGACGTACGAAAGGTTAGTAAGATCGTATTGTTAATTTTATTTCTCTGCGTGGCACGGATATTCGCTTTTATTGCTAGAATTTCGTTATTTCGTGTGGGAAGTTAAACCTGAAAAGATCGAGTTATGGCAAATTCTGCAGTTTGGATTTTATATGGTCAATGGCTGCCTCTATAGCCTGGGATGTTTCTTTCAAGTCATTGCGACCTTGTAGTTTTGGAAATTAATGAATAGCGATTCAATCGACGTTTTAGGCAAAGCCACCAATGAGACTAAGTCGTTGTTTCAGGAATTGGGCTCTAGTCGTCTTGGTTTGACTTCAACTGAAGCCATGAGTCGCCTTGTCCATCAAGCTGGTGGGCAATCATCTACAACCAGAATCATTTCGAACTTCATTCAGCAGTTCACGAGCCCCATTCAAATTCTTCTTATTGTTGCGGCAATACTGAGCGCGTTTTTTGGAGAAGTTACTGACTGCGTCATTATTTCCTTTATCTTGCTCGCCAGTGGCTTGCTAAGCTTTGTCCAGGAATTTCGAGCTGGAAACGCGGTAGCTGAGCTCATGAAACTCGTTGAGACGAAATGCTTAGTATTGAGGGACGGAGCAAAAGTTGAAATGACCCTTGATGCGATCGTAAAGGGTGATATTGCCTTCCTGAGTGCTGGATCAGTCATTCCGGGAGATGGCATCGTCCTTGAAGAAGATTCATTGTTCGTTGACCAGGCGAGCCTAACCGGGGAAAGTTTCCCCGTCGAAAAGTCAACGACTTCAGATGGTAATCAAGTTTTTGCGGGAACTAATGTTGTGAGCGGTTCGGCAATAATGATCGTATCGTCAATCGGCAGCGAGACAAGAATTGGTGGAATTGCTCAATCTTTAAAAGTTAAACGTCCGGAAGGAGATTTTCAGAAGGGAGTTAGGCAGCTTGGAACTATGTTGATTCAGCTGACGATCTTTTTGACAATCTTTGTCTTAATGGTCAACATTTTGGCAAGAAGACCAGTCCTCGAGTCGTTCATGTTTTCATTGGCACTTGCAGTTGGTCTTACTCCCCAATTGCTTCCAGCTATTGTTAGCCTTAATCTCTCGCGAGGGGCATTGGCAATGGCGAAAGACAACGTCATTGTAAAACGCCTAGCTTCAATAGAAAATTTTGGCTCGATGAACATTCTTTGTTCGGACAAAACGGGAACACTTACTCATGGAACGGTTGAAGTTGCAAGGGCCATGGATGCCTCGGGTAACGACTCAGCACGCGTCTTGACTTTGAGTCAGCTCAATGCAATTTTTGAGTCGGGTTACGTGAATCCAATTGACGAGGCACTTCGAAAAGGAGCGCCAGCTCAGCTGGCTGAAAAAATTGAAAAGTTAGGTGAAACCCCTTACGACTTTCAGCGAAAACGTTTGAGTGTGCTTATTCGTGAAGGTGAATCCGGAACTTTGATTACGAAAGGTGCACTTGCCTCCGTGTTAGGTTGCTGTACGAACGCGAGGTTATTGAACGAGCAAGTCGAAATTGGTCCACTCGTAGCTCAAATCGAGGCGAATTTTAAGAAATATAGTGACCAAGGTTTTAGAGTCTTAGGAGTTTCAAGCCTCGATATGCCCTTGGGCACGGTTCTTGATTCTTCACATGAACAAGGGATGACATTTGAGGGGATGCTACTCTTGCACGATCCATTGCGGGAAGAAAGTGCCGCAACAATTTCCAAGCTCAACGAAATTGGAATTGAACTTAAGATGATTACGGGCGACAACCGGCATGTCGCGGCATTTATTGGCACGAACCTTGGCTTGCAGAAGGGACAAGTTACGGGATCCGAACTGGATCTGCTTTCCGATGAGGCACTTCTGGTGCGTGCCCGAGAAGTCTCGATTTTTTCTGAAATTGAACCACGCCAAAAGCAGAGAATTGTTCTTTCACTCAAGCGTGGTGGTGCAGTTGTTGGATACATCGGCGATGGTATCAACGATGCTCCTGCCCTTCATGCTTCTGACGTCAGTATCTCGGTCGCGAATGCGGTAGATGTTGCTAAAGAAGCAGCTGATTTTGTGATGTTGAAGCCAGACATCAGTGTTCTTGTTGGCGCGGTATTGGAAGGACGCCGCACTTTTTCCAATACCATGAAGTACATATTCATGGCGACAAGCGCAAACTTTGGCAACATGTTTAGTCTTGCTGGAGCCAGCCTCCTCATCCCGTTCCTACCTCTTCTCGCGAAGCAAGTACTCCTCACAAATTTATTGACGGACTTTCCAGAAATGACAATTGCCGGTGATAATGTTGACTCTGAAGTTCTTCAAAGTAGGCAACAGTGGGATCTTTTATTCTTGCGGAAGTTTATGTTGGTTTTCGGTCTTCTCAGCTCAGTGTTTGATTTTGCGACGTTTGGAGTTTTGATTTGGCTGAAGACAACCCCGGAGGTTTTTAGGACAGCATGGTTTACCGAATCAGTGATTTCGGCGAGCCTTATCGTGTTAGTCTTTAGGTCTCGCCGTTGGTTATGGCAATCACGACCTTCGAATCCCTTAATCGTGACTACTTTGGCAACGTGTATCGCCGTTTTGGCTCTTCCTTGGACGCCAATCGCAAAATTAATCGGTTTCCAGCAGTTACCGATTTCACTCTTATGTGGGTTGCTCGGTATTGTTGCAACATATTTGATTTCAGCTGAAGTCGCTAAACATTGGTTTTTCCGCGCACAGGCTACAAAAAAACGTTGAGGTTTTGCCTTGATAGCATGTGCGCGGAGAAGTCAGAAACTGCCTTGACTCACTTTAGGAGCTTAGTTCTGAGTTGGCGGTTTTGTCGGTTCTTGTGGTTGAGTATGGAATTGGGCGTTAATCGTTCCACCTTGCGTCTCCGGGGAAGCTACATGGACATTGATTGGGTTTGGGTTGCCAAGTGACTTTAGTTTTTCGACTAAATCAATCCCCATCGTTTCCTTTACTTGGGTAGCAAAATTCCAAAGTTGGTTGACTTGGTTGTTTCCGCCAGTACTGCTTGACATGATAGTTAGCTGCTCAATTGGGGCAGAGGAGATCGATTCTCCCATCGCCTTGATCAATAGTTCAAGCTTTTGCGAGAGCATCATTTCTCTTGCACTTGGTCCCGCTTCATCCCACGCATGAGCCATGGCTCGCAGAGCATCCCCCCGGGCCTCACCGTCGGCAATAACTCCGGCATATTGGGCTTTCGCACGGGCTTGAGAGGCTTCAGCAGATGCTTTCGCGGGTTGGATTACTTCGGCATCGAGGCGGAGCCGAACCTGTTCGAATCGTGCGGTTTGAACCGCAACTTCAGCTTTTGATTTGGCGACTTCTGCAGCTACGATGGAGAGTTCTTCGGCCACTACTGCATCGCGTTGAGAAAGGGCATCAATCAAGCGCTTTTGGGCATCGGCGTTTGCGGATGCGATCTGACCCTGGATGACAGCCCGTTGCTCTTGTTCTCGGTTGTCTGCGGCTCGGACAATTGATTCTGCCTTGGCCTTTGCTTCGGCAATCCGGGCTGAGCTAATGACTTCTGCACTTCGCTTTCGACCCATGGAATCGAGATACTTGACTTCGTCGTGGACATTTTGAATTTTCAGTGTATCGACGACGAGTCCTAGAGTCGTCATGTCGGCCTCAACTTCATGCACCAATCGTTCAGCGAACAGGATCTTATCTTCATTCACCTCTTCTGGTGTCATTGTGCTGAGGACGCCACGGAGGGAGCCCTCTAGGGTCGCCTTTGCGATGGCAATGATCTCTTCTCGTTGTTTGCCAAGAAATCGCTCAATAGCGTTATTCAGAACTGGTTCGTGACCAGCGATTTTCACGTTTGCAACGCCTTGGACAGTCAGGGGAATTCCACCCTTGCTGTATGCGTTTGAGGCACTTACGTCGATTGGCATGTTCGTGAGGTTGATCCGATCGACCCGCTCTAAGAATGGAATTCGGATTCCCCGACCGCCTTTGATCAAGCGATAGCCGTACTCTCGATTGCCTTCTTTTCTTCGGCTACCCGAGAAGATCAAGACTTCGTTAGGGGCACAGATATAGATGAGCGACGGCAAACTTAGCAGGAAGATAAGGAGGAAGAAAACGAGGACGCCGATGATGATTGCAACTGCGGTCATTTCTTCACCTCCTTGGTTTCTTCAACTTTTGTGGCGGGCTTTGCTCCGTCGGACGGTTGCCCCTGCAAAATTTTTGGAACGTCAATTCCAACGGTGTCTCGAACACTTGCGAGGACAGTGTGGAAGATGGCTGGGAAAGCAGCGACATAGTTTGTCAATGTTTGTCCGTCACCATTGTCGATGAGTTTTACGGTTCCGATTTTCACTTTCTTAACAGTTTCTGTGGTTGCCTTGAGAATCTTTTCAAGGTCATCCATTACGGCAATGTTCATCGCGGACGGGCCCGCTTCTCGCCATGCGGCATGGAAAGACTCCAAAGCCTTACCGGCGGCAACACCACGCTCACGAACGCTTGCCGCTTCGCCTTGAGCGAGGAATTCTCTTGCAACCTTGTCGGCTTCGGCGGGCAGGATTTCATCGACCTTGAGTCGAAGTCCTTCTACTTGAGAGCGAATCTGCTGAAGCTCTTGCTCAGCTTTTGCCCGGGCCTCCCTTGCAGCAGCTTTGGTGGTTTCTTGCTCGGAAGTAACTTTTGATTCGAGATCTGCAACTATCTTTCGAAGCTCGTTCTTCATCTTGGCGATGTTTGCATCCGCGTTTGACCCAGCTACATTGGCTTTGGCGAGCTCTTCGCTCTCGATTTTTTCTGCCATTCGCTTAGAGTCAGATTCGGCCATCTCGGCATCACGAATGATGTTAGCGATTGCTTCTCGGCCAATAGAATCGAGGTAGCGAGATTCGTCACTAACGTGCTGAATCTTGAGGGTGTCCAGGTGTAGACCAAGCTTCTTAAGGTCAAGTTCAGACTCCTTCGTCAGCTCATCGGCAAATTTGAGGCGGTCTTCGTTTACTTGCTCAGGAGTTAGTCTTGCCAGAACTCCTCGAAGATGACCTTCGAGAGTCTCCTTTGAGACTTTTTGGATCGCGGTCGGCGGTTGTCCAAGGAATCGTTCGATCGCGTTCCCAATAACTCCAGCGTCGCTCGACACTTTCACGTTTGCGACTGCTTCAACATTGAGGGCAATTCCTCCTTGGGCGTAGGCGCCTCTAATCATAATTGGAACCTCGAAAGTGTTGAGGTTCATGCGGTCAACTCGCTCAAGTATTGGCGTCCGCCATCCTCGTCCACCAAAAACTACTCGGAAACCTCGCATCGATCCATCGGCTTGCTTGTGTCTTCGTCCAGAAAAAATGAGGGCCTCATTGGGTGGACAAATGTACAAAAGCGAGCGGATCACGAGGTAGAAAACAAAAAATCCAATGATGAGGAAAAGCGAAAGAAACAAACCGGATACCACTTGGGATCCAAGGTTGTTCTGCGCTAAATCGAGTTGACTGAAGAGAAAGGATAGTTTCATTTTGTTTAGTCTAGGAGGTTATCTTGTGGCATTACTTCAAGTGTGTTGCCTTCAACGCCAACGACAACTACTGCAACTCCGTGAAGAATTTCGGAATCAGGATTGTTTGCTTTGGCAAAGAGCTCAAGCACTTCTCCTTGTTGACTCAACTGAATCTTCCCAATCGAGTCTTGTCTTATTGGAACGGTTACATTTCCGGTTTTTCCCAAGAGAGAGTCCATTCTCATCGAGCTTGTTGTTTCTGCCCTTCGCAATACGAATTTTGTGAAGTAACTAATTGAGAGACCGGTTATTAGTCCACAAATGGTTGACACTATTAGTGCACTTGGGATACCAGCGAGGGTACTAAGAATCCCTGCCAAACCAAAGCTTCCCAATCCATAAATCCAAAATCTTGGACTGAGAAAAGGAATGAAGACGTGACCATCACCGTCTCCTGAGTCTTGGGTGTCTACGGCATGGTCGAAATTCCCCGCAACAATCCCGAAAACGAGAATTGCTATTCCTACAAGGAAAGCTGCGATATAGATTGCAACCATTCATCACATAATACGACTTTTGGCCTATTGGGTTGCAAAATTTTATTACCGGCTTTCCACCCAAAATAAGTAGTCGGTATCAACCGTATCGCCCCCTAAATCGGCGACAAGCATCACTACTTGACCGCGGTGGTAGAAAGCATGACCAACCATTTGAGTCAATTGAGTCTCAGTTAACAGGGAGTATTCAGAGTTGTCTGATCGGATGAACTTAAAGTCCTTGGCAATGTCCCCGTCAGAGAGGTCTCCTAAGTAAAGAGTCCATGCACGCTCGACGTCGGCATATCTTTTGCGCATCATGCCCCACTTTTCACTCTGAGGCATCCAGTCTTTTTGGTTGGCGCCATTGTTGATTATTCTGTCGAGCCAATTTTCTCGGCAAACAGCTAGGTGGGCAACCAAATCGATGGCTCTTTGAAACCTTGGATCGGCGTGGTTTACCGGTGGGACGGACTCAACCATATCGAGCATGAGGGCATTCGCCGCCTTTTCGTGCTCATACCAAAGACGGTATCGTTCAGTGAACATCGCTATTCCATCTCCGAAACAAAAGGAGCCTTTTCTTTGGCTAAAAATGCTGCGATTCCGGCTCTACCTTCTTCGCTTGATCGGGAAGTTGCTAGTCGATTGGCCGTTTCCTCAGCTGACAATGGGGCATCGTTGACTAGCCGCTTTGCTTGTCCAATTGCCATGGGACCGCTCGCCAGTATTGATCGAATTTTTCGATTAACCGAGCGTTCTCGATCACCCTCGGCTACCTCATGAATGAGCCC
>JBAXBU010000103.1:0-9942 GCA_037141835.1 Armatimonadota bacterium
TGAAGTCTGACGATGGTGTCGTCGATATCTATGGCAACATGTGGAAGCCATTCGACTTCGATCCCAAGAAGAAATACCCAATTATTCTCAACATCTATCCAGGACCACAGACCGAGTCGGTTACTTCTACATTCAATCCAATTACTTCGAATCAGTCGTTGGCTCAGCTTGGATTCATCGTTATCCAAATCGGGAACCGCGGTGGTAGTCCTCAACGGTCAAACGCTTATCATAGTTACGGTTATTACAACCTGAGAGACTATGGACTGGCGGATAAGAAGTCGGGAGTTGAGCAGCTTGCTGCCAAGCACTCGTGGATTGACATCGATCGAGTGGGCATTTATGGTCACTCTGGTGGTGGTTATATGACGGCCGCAGCCCTCTTGCTGCCTCCGTACAACGAGTTCTTTAAGGTTGGCGTCTCAAGTTCGGGTAACCACGACAATAACATCTACAACAGCAACTGGAGCGAACAGCATCATGGATTGAAGCAAACAACGTCCTTGTTTGATACCGGATCCAGTTCATCTACGACGAAGACGCCAGAAGATTGGGCTACCGAAGTTACCACTGACCCACTGGACGCCATGCTCTTTGAGCAAGGTCAAGTGAAAACCCAAGATAAGAAGGTCGACGACAAGAAAGTTGACGACAAGAAGACCGAAGTGAAGAAAGAGGATGATCAGAAGAACATTAAGTTCGAGATCAAAGTCCCAACTACGGTTGAGCTTGCTCCAAACCTTGTGGGCAAGTTGCTGTTAACGACGGGAGATATGGATAACAATGTCCACCCAGCCAATACAGTTCGACTCGTGAATGCTCTCATCAAAGCGAATAAGCGCTTTGACTATATGGTATTTCCTGGTCAACCTCATGGTTACGGAACGATGCAGCCGTACTTCCAGCAAATGTCAATGGAGTACTTTGCCGAGTTCCTGATGGGAGACAACACTCGCCGGTCTGCCGAAATGAAGAATAAGGGTAACTAACCTTCACCCACTAAAGAGTCCCTTGCCCATCCGGTCAAGGGACTTTTTTTGTCAACGTGCAACCGGTGCGTCGGCCGTTGGACCTTGTTGGCTATTGGGAACCGCCTCTATGACGGGTTTTGGAGCTTCAGGCGCAATCATCGAAGTTGATGGGGCACTCAGAAAAAACATAAGAACGGCAAAGACAAGCGCGGTGAATATCATCACAAAAGCGAGTTTCCGGTGTTGCAGGTTGCCCGGTGAAACAAACGAATGTTTCGGCAAGACCTCGGGAACAGGCGTTGTTTTGGCTAATCTCTCTTCCCTTAAGTTCTGCAAATAGCCTGCAATTTGAGTTGGATCGATGTCTAAAGTCTCAGCCAAATCCTTAACGGTGGTTTGGTTTTGGCTGGCTCGAAACGATGGATCATTCAGTCGTTCGATGAGCTCTTTGGTTTCTTCAGCGCTAATCACTGACTGCTCGGATATCACGTTTTGTTCGCGCACGATTAGAGTCCCCAACCATTGTACGGCGAAATCAAATAGCAAGGTTCAACTAATTGCGATCAATTAGCCCTATAAAATATCCGAACAAGCCCGAAACCTATAGTAATGATTGAGCTTTCGGTGCGGATTGTCCTCGCTGGTTTATTGGTATTGTTCGCCAGAGTTACTGGTGTCCTGCCACTTTTGCCAATTGCGCAGTTATCGTTACTCCAAGGTGCAGTAGCGGTATTTACGTTCATCCTTGATCGAAAGAACCTCCGATTTCCGGCAATGAGTGGGATCATTGCGTGCGCCGATGCAGTCATGATCGAATTCGCCCTCGCATCAGTCACGAAGAGCCCGGCACTGACCACATTCGGCTTTCTCGCCCTAGCCCCGATCGTAATGTCGGCTGCTCGGTTCAATGCGAATCCTTTTCTGATGGCTCCGGTTGCTAGTGCTGGCCTTGTTACTGCCCATATGGCAAACAACGGTTGGCACCTCGCCAACCCCAATGTTCTTGGCTTTGCCTTGTCCTTTCTGGTGGTGGGCTGCCTTGTCAAACCATACAAAAAATCTTCAGTTATGGAGGTTGAACGAATTGAAGAGGTGGTTTCTGAACCAACTGTCGACTGGGAGCACATCAACATTATTGAGTCTCAAAACGCAGAACTCCGAACCAATTACCGCCAACTCAAAGACGCCTATCGCGACCTCGATCGCAAGAGCCGAAAGGATCGCGTTGCTGCGATTCTAGCCGAAGCCAATGGCGTTGCAAATCAATCTGGTTTCTTTTTCCTTTGCGACAAGATCGCTGAAGCCACTGGTGCAGCCGGAGTCTTGCTCTATACGGTTGCCAATGTAGGAGATCACTTTATCATCAAGGGAGCGGCAGGCGACCTCAATGAATCTCAGCTCACCGAATCCCTGGCGATTAATGCAAAGCAGACTATCGCTCACGTTCGCGACCAAGCCGACTTATTATCGTTAACCCTTGAGCCGACCAAGCCAACATCTAACGTCGTCCTCCAACACGAAGGAAAGGTCGTTGGCATCCTAACCATTACAGCTAAGGATCGTGATCAATTGTTCGAAGCCCAAGAGTCAATCCAAACTTGTACGGCTTTGATTGCAAGCATGGTTATCGAAGAGCAGAGGCGAGACAGCATGAAACGTCGACTCACCGAAGTTGAGGTTCTGTACGCGGTCGTTTCAAATGCCGAAGGCGCATGCACCAAGACCGAAATTGCCGCCCGAATTGCCCGAGATTTTCAAGACGTTTTGCAGATCGAGCATCTTTCGATATGCGCCATCGAGGACGAGGAATCCCACCTGCTTGCTCTTGAAGGTCGCGAACTGAACATCCTCGGATCCGTGACGTTCGAAAATGGCGGAGGATTGGTTGGCTGGCTTAATACTGGTTCGCCAGAAGTCATCATTCCAGATGCCCGAACTAGCACTCTACTCCCAAGCGACGCAATTGTCCGAAACCGCATTGGAAGCTACGTGATTATTCCTATCCCAGGCGAGAGTGGTCCAATTGGTTACCTAACGGCCGCAAGCGGAAGAATTGGTGGTATCGACACGTCAGAAGTCGCCACCCTTCGCTCAGCTTCCGCTGAGTTGTCTCGATTGTTCGCCAAGCCAGAAGACCACGATGCAATCGACGAAGGAATTCTTTCGCCACGAAGATTTGTTGAAGCCGTCGGCAAAGCTGAAGGCGTTATGGTTACTCTTATACCATTGCAGTACAAGGAATACGAACGCAAGTTTGGTAAGCCAGCGATTGCTCATGCAATGCGCACTCTAGGACTGAGAATTCGCCCTCACATTCCGATGGGATCCCTCATGTGCAAACACCCTGATGGACTCATCATGGTCTATCTGTTGGGTGGAGAAAAAGAGGCGGCTGCGAATTGGGCAAATGACTTGGTTGCCAAGGGTATTGGAGCTGATCTGCGTACGCCGGACGGTAGTGCAAAGATGCCTCTCCAGTTGCGTGCGAAGGTTGCGAGCCTCAGCCCGCAATTTAACCAGCTTTTGGTTCCAACCGCAGCATAGACCTCGATACCATATATTTACCAGGTGCATTTGCCCGGCATGATTGCTATCCTAATTGGTAGCTTAGGGTTTTATGCAAAGGGGAACCAACCCAACATCACGGATAGAGACAGCAAAAAGACGTCGAAATGCTTTGCTTATAACGAAAGCAGAGCTTCATCTTGCGAGAAATGAGTTTGAACTTGCCGGTTCGCTCGTTCAAACAGTGCTATCTGAAACTTCGGATCACCTTGGGGCATTAGAGCTTTTTGCTCGCCTACTGTGGAAGCAGCAAGACTTTAAGGCACTGGTTCGAACAACGAACCGTTTGATATTACTTAACCCCTTTGAGCCAGGCTACCATAGCCTTCGAGGTATGTCACTCCGAGCCCTTGGAATGTACGGCGAAGCCGCCAAAGCGCTTGAACGAGACCCTAACGCGGCCAAACAACTTTTGGATTTAGAGTGTTTCCAGGCGTCGCTCATCAAAGATACGATTAAGCATGACGCGATTTTTGCGGCGAAATACGCCAAGGACCCGATTAAGGCACTGACCGAGAAGGGCTTTTACTTCAAAGAAAGAGAAGCGGCGCTTGCATGGGTTAGCCAGCAAGTGAACGAAAGCAAATCCGATATGCCGCGAAAATCGGGCAACTAAGCAATTTCTTAGTCACCAGAGCAAAGCTGACGATAGCGTGAGAAAATCCGCTTGATATAATTCTGTGTCTCTCGATAGGGTGGAATGCCGCCATACTTTCTGACTGCGCCAGGGCCAGCGTTGTACGCCGCTAGGGCGAGCGCAAGCTTCTTTTGATCCATATCGGCGCCAGGATAGCGGTCAAGGTGCTCTCGAAGCTGTCTGACCGTGCCATAGAGGTTTTGGTTGGTGTCGTACGGGTTGTTGATTCCGTACTCTTTGCAGTTCTCAGTCATTAGTTGACCAAGTCCCATTGCGCCAGCAGTTGAAAAGCATGTTGGATTGAAGTCGCTTTCGGTGATGAGAACGGCGACAACAAGTCGGGCGTCAATATCGTACGTTAAGCTCCATCGAATGACCGCCTCGGCAATTTCGTAAGCTCGGTCGTTGGTCAACTTCTTGTTGTGGTTCTTGATGAACGAAGCGTAGATTGAGATGACCTTTGGATCGCCAACAATTTTTCCTCTCGGTGAAGAAACTTTGCTGCGCGACGATGTGGTGCTTCGCTTGGCTTGGGTTGTAGGTTTAACTGTCGGTTCGGCAACCACGGGTGCGTTGGCTTTTTCGTAACTGGTTACTTCTGAGTTCATGGCAACTGCGATGAACTCATATTGAATTTCGGACATTACATCGGCATGAGTTGCCTTGACCAGCATCCGGACTTCAACTGGACCACCATTGATCCAGGATGGAAGAGTCTTTGCCGTTACGGCGTGATCTCTGGCCGGATTGTTTGGGTAGCTGACCGAAAGGCTTATCAGGTCTTCCGATTGAATGTAGCCCACTATGGTGCATTTGAGCTCGACCACCTTGGTGCCGACGAAGCTATCGAGCGACCCCACGGGTGACGATTTGACTATCTTGTTTGCTTTGCGAAGCGCAAGATAGTCATTCAGCGATTGCGCTGATGCCGTTCCAACGATGGTGCAAATCATCGCTCCTATTGTTAACCACTTTTTAATCACAATATATTTTCTGGCGGACAGATCGGGATTCGAACCCGAGAAGAGATCTCTCCCTTACCCACTTAGCAGGCGGGCGCTTTCGTCCACTCAGCCATCTGTCCACTTTGCGGCTCTCCCAGTATATCTTATCGGTAAAACGTCCCGCTTGTTGCAGAGTTCATCTTCAATTCAAATAGGAAAGTTAAAGCTGGTAATTTTGGGTCGTTTCCGGTTGGTTGGCTGTAAATGGTCGGCCGGATTGATTGTTGAGCAGTATGAAAAATCTTGGATTATTATGGACCAGGTATTCGACAGCGACTTTGAGCGCGAAGTGAAGCGGATCGAGCGGAGTTGATAGACTATGCTAGCCAAATGGGTGATGAACCAGTTGGAGATTCGTTTAGTATTAAGGGTGAGGTCACGAAAGTCGACTTGGGAGCTTTGCCCGGTGCGCCACAGCTGAAATTCGTGGTGATGGTGGACAAGACCGCATTCGAGGTTTTTGTTTGCGAGAGACTTGGACATGACGCGGAAACGGTTGGTGCGGCATGTACGATCGTAACGGCCGCTTTTATGCAGGGCGCGCCGGTTGATGTTGCTTACTATCAGAAAGGCGAGATCAATGTTTTACGAACCGTCATTCTAGGCGCAAAGTAGAATGGGTCAACTTTAGCAGACTATCCAGCTGCGCTTCGAAGGCGGGGCCAGTCATGATCTGGAACTGAGTGATCGAGTTCCCAAACCAGCTGAATAGGTTTCTCGCCTTCATGTGAAACAGGTTTTCCAAAACCTAAACACATAAATGGAGACACACGACCATTGTCTGAACGGCTTTCACGAACGAAGAATAGGTGACGCCCATAGCCATTTACTAGCCTCTGTCCTGTTGGAGAGGCTTCCGTAGTTTGTGACTGGCTTTCCCAATGCAGGAGATTTGGTCGAATAAAGTAATCTGCGTACCGAGTGGTTGGTGAGAAGTCCCGATCCGACTTTCTCAGCGTAAAGAGATGAACATCCAGCCCGAATTCATCTACATAAAATGTCCCTTGTCGCATAGATTCAGGGTTGTCTCGAAAGGGCCCAACAATTTCATCTCGAGAGTAGTGAGCGTGCAAGGCAAATGGTAAGTCTTCAGCGATTTGTTCTTTCCGTCCGACATGAGGCTGGAGTGCGTTTAGCATTCCAGCCATCTCACTCCGCACAACATCTTCAAATTTCTCGAAAGACATTGAACGCGCCAGCGGGAAGGCGAGCATTCTCTCGAAAGGCAAATTGGCAGGGCCATTCGATTGAATTGCCATGCGGTAAGCATCGAGCCTAACTTTGTCGTCAACATGGCAAAAAGAGCCGGCCCTTTTTGCTAATCCAGGATCGTTCTCGGTTAATTTTGCCAATTTGGATATCAAAGCAAAGCTTCGATCTCCCTGATAGAAGTCGGCGACTTCAAGGCCGGTTTCCTTTAAGAATGAAGCCAATGTTAAAACATCTCCCTTCGCCGACATTCGACGAAGTTCATCAACCAGAGAATTTGTGTTCGAAGGAATGGCGTCCTTTAGGTTTCTTAACACTCGTTCCTGAGTGGTCCTATCCAATCGAATGTGGCAACCTGGAGGAAGCATTGGGAATTCAGACTTAACCGCATTGTCTAGTTCGGTTCTCGAAAGACCAGTCATCGCGCGAAATCTCAGATCCATACGGAACTTGCGATTTTGTTGGCCCACAAAGTCTAAAACTGTAAGTGCTCCTTTGTCATAGTGGTTTCGAAGTCCACGACCCAACTGTTGAATAAACACAGTGGCGCTTTCTGTGGGACGAAGGAACAAGACCGTATTGATCTCAGGAATGTCGATACCTTCATTGAACAAGTCAACTGTACATATGATAGCTAACTCACCTTGGCGGAACTTCCTTACAAGCGATTTCCTATCATCAGAATTCAGTCCTGAATGAAGTGCTCTTGCATCAAGTCCAGCTTCGATAAATCGTTTGGCCATGAATTCTGCATGAGCAATTGTGGCGCAAAATGCTACGGTTCGCATGCTATCGATGTCAGCTACCTTTTCCTTGAGCTCCCGAACGATAATTGCAGCTCGAGCGCTGCCCATGTCCACATACTGCCGCTCGAGATCAGCGTCGGAATATTTGCCAGCTTGCCAAGTAAGTTCGCTCAGGTCAGTTTGGTCGTCTACTCCAAAGTAATGAAATGGACACAACAGTTTTCGATCGAGTGCGTGCCAAAGGCGAAGTTCATAGGTAGGCGTACCGAACCTGTCAATTACATTGCGACCATCGGTTCGCTCTGGAGTTGCAGTTAAGCCGATTAGCTGCTTTGGCTTTAGGTAATCAAGGAGCCGCAGATAAGTAGGAGCTTCGGCGTGGTGAAATTCATCGATGATCGTCACATCAAATCGAGATGGCTCAAAGTCCTTCAAATTCATAGCCGCCAATGACTGGACTGATGCAAACACATGTTTCCATTCACCGGCCCTTTCATGACCCACGTTTAGTTCGCCAAAATCCGAATCCTTCATTACAGCCCGAAATGCATCTCGCGACTGCCGCAAAATGTCTTCCCGGTGGGCCACAAATAGTAGATTAGGTCGGCCGCCATATTCTCTTGTCAGTCTTAGGTAATCGAAGGCAGAGAGAAGTGTCTTTCCCGTGCCTGTCGCCGCAATAATGAGGTTTTGATTCTTGCCATCTAACCTGGCAAGGCGTAAATCGTCTAGCGCTTCCTGCTGATGAGGCAACGGCTGAATATCACTAAAGAATGTAGTCCCATCTGAGGCAGATTGCTGGGCCTTAAGTTCCCGACGAAGACGGTCAGAATCTCTGCCAGGATCGAATAATTCGTACTGCGGGTCTTGCCAGAGCCTTTCAAAAGTAACAACTAATTCAGTTAGTACTTGGGTCGCATCGCTGTCACCGAGCCTGACATTCCACTCAAGGCCATCGACTAAAGCCTTTGGTGAAAGATTTGAGGAGCCAATTGTGCCCGTCGTAGAACCACTCTCCCGGTGAAAGATCCACGCTTTTGCATGCAGTCCCGTTTTCTGCTCTGTCCGCTCGTAAACTATTTTGACCTGAGATCCGGTTTCCACTAAACGTTCAAGAGCACGCTGATTTGTCCCACCCAAATAGGTCGTGGTTATCACCCTCAATTTCTCGCCAAACCGAGTCAAAAGATCAAAAATCAGATTCAATCCTTGATTACCTATGAACGGACATATTAGGTCAACTCGGTCTGCACTCAGCAACTCTGAGCGCAGAATCGCGCTATAGTTCATTCCTTGGTCGTTGGTTATGAGAGCGCTTTGGGAAAGGGGGATAATCGGTTTCTTTGGTGCTGCTTCAACCCGATCGCATATCGCGGCAAGTACACGAAGTTCGATTTCATTTTCTGGTTCAACGGAAGAAAGAAATCGATTGGCCAGGGTTAGGAATTCTTGGTCAGAATGCTCGTCGGAAAAGGCTTGTACGAGAGCTATCTTCAACCGCCGCGATATTTCACGGGCAATATATTCGATTGAATCTGTCTTGTTAACACTGCTTTCAATTCCCTTAAGGGTCTCGGGAAGAGCACTAATCTGAGCGCGCAACGACTCCGTGATGAGCTTGTCGTATTGTCCTTTCTTCAACTCCCCCATGTAGTTATTACGTTACCAAGTTATTTGCTCCAATATTGAAAACGAAGGCATTGGATTCCGTTTAGAATTCCAAGAGTTGGTAGAGTTTCTCGTTTACTCCTCGGATTCAAAAGATAGTGTTCTTCGGGTGGGTGGAAATCTTATCCTTCTAGACGATCATTGAGAAGGCGTCTTGATTGTTGAGTTCATGGATGCTTTTCCATACAGGTCAAGCGAGAAAATACTAGTGGCACTGGCGCTGGATATTGAGCAATTATCTTGATTTCTGAGTGAAGCCAAAGATAAAGTTTGTGATCGACACGCCCTCCGTCGCTGCAGGGCCTTCGCGACAAACAGGAGCTTCGCTCCACTCCCGAAGTGAGGACCGTTGGCTATAGCCTTCTTCACACGCAGTTTCTAAGAGACACCATAGGGGGGAGATTGCTCATGCAGGCAAGGAAAAACGCCCCAAGTCGAAGCTTGAGGCGTTGATATTGGGTTTGTAAGAAATCCTTACTTGGTGATGTTGCCGATTGCAGCGGCGAGGGCGTTTTGTCCCTTTTCGTCTGAACCGAGGTCTACGAACTTGTCCTTAACTTCCCAGTTCTTGTAAACAAAAACGGTGTTCTTAGCTGAAGTGTTGATCTTATAGTTCTTGACGGCTGAGTTGTCTGGTGAGAGGTAGCTGATGGAAACGTTCTTCAATTCCTTGCTCATCATTGGCGCGGAAGCTTCGATCATCTTAGCTGAATCCTTTGGAGCTACGATAACGACCATAGCCTTGAATTCCTTGCTGCTGTACTTGCTCATTGCGGAATCAAGTGTCTTGGCGAGTGCCATGATCGACTTTTGGTCACCATTGGTTACCCAAGCTTGGACCTGTGGTCGGTTCTGGTAGGTGCAAGGGAAGCAGGTGTCGGTACCCTTAAGAGCTCCGGCGACGTGCTTAGGGTGGAATGGGGAAACTCTTTCACCCTTCTCTAGTCCACTGTTAACGAATGCGCTTGCAATCACGGCCATGCCGACAAATGCTCCTGACATCAAAATTCCTTTATTCATGTTCGTATCCTGCAATGCGAAATTGCTTTTATTACTCTACGGATTATAAGCGATTTTCGTTCCAGACGGTTCGTTAAGGTTTTATTGAGGAGTTTGGAGTTTAGAGTTTAGAGTTTAGAGTT
>JBAXBU010000104.1:0-9655 GCA_037141835.1 Armatimonadota bacterium
GTGTATCGGGAATTCGCCGAGTAACCAATGTTGACCCAACGCCCTACGCAACCCAAATTGCCGGTGAAGTTCCTGACTTCAACGTTGAAGATTGGTTTTGCGAAGGTTTTGAAAAGAAAGATGCCCGCCGAATGGATCGATTCCTCCATTTCGCGATCGCATCCGCGAGACAGGCTCTCGACGACTCCGGAATTGTCCTCGACGAAGACCTAAAGAACGAATTTGGTGTCCTTATCGGAACCGGAATTGGTGGTCTCTCCGTGATGTACGACAACACCAAGTTCATTCACGAAGGAAAACCTGACCGAGTCTCTCCATTTTTTGTCCCCTACATGATCGCCGATATGGCGAGCGGAATTGTCTCGATCATCAATGATCTGAGAGGTCCAAACCACACCATTGTTTCTGCTTGTTCAACCGGTGCAAATGCCATTGGCGATGCAATGGAGATCATCAAGCGAGGTGACGCAGTCGCCATGCTTGCCGGTGGAAGCGAAGCAGCGGTTAACGAGATTGGTATTGCAGGTTTCTGCGCATGCCGAGCAATGACCACCAAGAACGATAGCCCGACTACCGCATCCCGACCGTTTGACGTCGACCGTGACGGATTCATCATGGGCGAGGGTTCTGCAGTATTACTTCTAGAGGATTACGACCACGCGATTGCCCGTGGTGCGAAAATTTATTGCGAAGTTATTGGCTACGGAATGTCGGCCGATGCTTATCACATCACTTCCCCTCATCCCGAAGGCCGGGGCGCAGCGAAGTCGATGAACATGGCCCTCCGTAAGGCTGGACTTCAACCGACGGATATCGACTACATCAATGCCCATGGAACATCGACTCCGGTCGGTGATCCGATGGAAGTGTCAGCGGTCAAGAAAGTGTTCGGCGACCATGCCTACAAGCTAGCAATGTCATCGACTAAGTCGATGCACGGACACACGCTTGGAGCGGCTGGCGCTATCGAGTCGCTGATCTGCATTCTCGCTATGCGAGATGGAGTGATGCCGCCAACGATTAACTTAGACAATCCGGATCCTGCTTGTGACCTTAATCACGTATCCAAGGTCGCCCAAAAGCGAGAATTGAACATCGTATTGAACAACTCATTCGGGTTCGGCGGACATAACGTTTCGCTGATCATGAAGAAGCACAATTAGTATTTAGCTTCTAGCTTTTTGCTAGAAGCTAAATACTTGATTAAACTGATTGAAATGCCCGAACGTGGTTCCGGACCGATGGATGATCAGATTCAGAAATTTCTGGACCACCTTCGTGCCCGACGATCGGAAGCCACGGTTCGCGCTTACGGCGCAGATCTGAACCAGCTTGCGGAGTTCACCGATGGTGCGTTTGATTTTGACACTGAGACCCTTCGCAAGTATTTACGGAAGAATGGCGGAAGCCCCAGAACCCGCGCTCGAAAACTTTCGACAATCCGATCGTTCGCAAAATTTCTTCGCTCGACCCAAGTGATCGAACGAGACCCGACGGAACCACTCGAAGCTCCCTTTCGACGTCGAAACCTGCCGAAGAGCCTTAATCAACCCCAAACCACTAACCTCCTTGACCAAGAAGATGTTGGACGCACACCGAAACGAGATCGGGCTATTTTAGAGCTGATTTACTCTGCGGGCCTCAGGTCTGCCGAGGCGGTCAGCATCAATAGAGGAGACTTTGACTTCCACAATAACTCGATCCGGATCATCGGTAAGGGTGACAAGGAGCGCCTTGTCTTTTTCGGAGGCGCGGCGGGCCGCGCAATCGATGACTATGTTCAATCTGAGCGAACCGCCCCCGTTGGCGACGATGCCCTCTTTACCAACGATAAAGGACTTCGCCTCACCACTCGCACCGTCCAAAACATCGTTAAGCGCTGGGCACTCGCGGTCGGACTTCCGCCCGATACCTCCCCGCACACCTTGCGCCACACCTTCGCTACCCACCTGCTTGATGGCGGTGCCGACCTCAAGACGGTGCAGCAACTGCTAGGGCACTCCAGCCTGGCTACTACCCAAATCTACACCCACGTCAGCATCGAACGCTTGCATGAAACGGTGCAGAACGCGCATCCAAAAGGGAAATGAATCGCCGAACTGTACAACTGTCATGGCAAAGGATTAAGATGGTTTCGTGATCGCGCCAAATCCTCACTGGTGGAATGAAGATGCGGAAAAATATTTCTATCCGCGAACTTCTTTTCTGAGTTGGACTTTCTTTTTGGGTATCACACTGACTTGGGCCGATAGCATTCAGCACAAAAAGGAGCCAGGTTGGCTTTTTCTTGTCGGAATTCTCATTGTCATTGTGGGATGGATTTATTCGGGATCCAAAGCTGAGCGATCAGGATTTCGGTTTGAAACTCGCCATACGTTTTTGACCCTCTATAGGCGAGGTGAAGTTTTTGCTCACGAAGATATGCGACTGATCACCTCTCTTGTGCCGGTGGCTGGAAAAGATGGCAAAGTTAAAAGCTATGTTGTTGAATTCGAGAACGGCACGACGATGACTATCTTTAGCGACCTCGGGAACTTCGACGAACTCATCTCGAAGATCAATGGTTATCTGATCGCCAAAACCCCCGTCTAACCTCTCTTAAGCGCCGAAACTTTCTCAGCCAAAGGGACTAGGTCCAATTGGTGAACCAGGACCAATCATGGTATAAGGTTACTATGGTACTACTAGCTGCTTTGCCAATGCTCTGCGGTCTCCAGTTGCCTCAGGATTCGAAGAAGAATAAGAATGCGGTTGACCCTGGCCTCGCTTACGCAAATACTTGCAAAGTGAACTCAGAGATCAGGTGGCTCACCGAGCCGCAGCCCATTCTCGATCGGTCCAAGAAAGAAGGCAAGTTGATCCTTTTTGTCAACATGCTCGGCTCCATGTCGGGCAATACGTGAAGTGCGGGCGAAAGCTTGAGGGCCGTGTCGCTCTCTTCCGAACCCACTTTCTCCTTGATCAAATCTGACTTTGTCTGCGGGTACCGCAACATTGTTGGCATGCCGTGGTGCGGCGATTCAGGCATTCATCCTGTCGACGGCGGAGCCGTCTTCACCACCAACGGAGCGGGACCTCACAACATCCAAATCTTCGTGCTCAATCAGCAAGGCATGGTCTTGACCTGTCTCCCCGGATATTGGGACTCGAAGGACTTATCGTTCGAACTCAAATTCGCCGAGACCTTGAACGACGTTTGGAACGATCCTAAGCTAACGCTGGCGCAAAAGAAAGAAAGCTATTCGAAGATGCATCTGGCTCATATCGCCGAACATCCGAAGGCGATGGTAAGGCGTTCGGAAATGCAGGGCTTCGATAAGAAGTACGAAGCCGAGAATCGAGCCGCTACCAGCGACACGATCTTGTCCCACACAGGTGGACCCGCAAAATTCGGCGGAATCGTCTTCAAGACGACCGACCAGATCTTCCACGAGCGACTGGCCAAACAGCCGTTCGTAACGTACAACAACTTTGACGTGGCGTCATTCAGCGACTACGGCAAGCACAAATACGATAAGAAGGAAGTCGGCGAACTGCCCAAGCCTAAGGGCGGAAAACGAAGGGGCGGCGGCGGATAGCCTAGTTGAGTTTCCGCTTCGTTAGTAGCGGAAACTCTAAGACCGAGCTTTGTCGGGCTTTCCATCAAGATTAAATTAAATTACTAGAGACTCTGCGCTTCTTGCACTTTGAACCTATAATCGGTCAAAGTAAGCTCAGAGCTTATTCTGAGACGAGATAAATTCTGGTAATTCTGAATAAATACCATATTTATGTGCTTTTTCTGCCAAATGGTGATAGAGTGTCTAAGTGTGAGGCATGAAATGCTAAAAACCATTGAAACATTCAAGAAGAACATATCGCTCGCGATCGTATTCGCTTTTGTCGGATCATTTGCTTTGACCACTTTGGCACTCGCCACGCCCGGGCCCTGGCCACAGTGTGGAGCAGCTTGTGAAGATTCTGGGCCAGGTGGGTCTTACAACGGAGGTTGTTCCTCACATTGTGTAAATGGAGCATGTGTTGGCTATGACAGCTGCGTTCTCCATTGCGAAACTTGCTGTGAATTTTGCCCCACGACTGCGTTGGTAAATCAATGCAAAGCCTGTTGCAATTCTTACAACTGCAGTGGTATGTCTTGCGAAAACGCAAACGCTCACTGCACTCCAAACCCCGACTAAGTGCTAGCTAACAAAGGTCAAAATTTAAAGCAATTGAGGGGAGAAGATAGGTTAGTAGAGGTTAAATGAATACTAAAATTCATGTTATAAAGACTCGAGTATTATTGTTCATCGCAATTGCTTTAGGTTCCCTTTCTGGTGCTATTTTTTGGATAAACAACCATAAATCAAGCTCGGGGTTGACAATTGAGCAAGCTAATAAAATTGGTTTCGCCTCAGTATCGGACTATGAGACGTACTACAAATCGGAAAAGAAAATGTACAATGACCAGTATCAACCTGGCGGATTAGACAATTCTGATCTACAGTTCATCAGGTCTGAACTTTCAACTGAGTCTGGACATTCTGGTTCGACAATAATGAATCTCTGCTTGGCTAAGCCAAACCAGCAGCCAATGTTAGTTGAATGTTTGGGAACAAATAGGATCACAAGTATAACCCACGGCAGCTGGTTGTATTTGTTTCAGCAGTGGATAATTCGGAATCATTCAAATAGATCATTAATCACTCCATATACATTGAGTCGGAACCCTGATATTGCGGCTATAGCCCGAGAGGCACTTAATGGAAAGTAATTTTTCGGGTAAGTCAGCGAGAGCTGGCTTCACACTTGTGGAGTTACTAGTCGTAATTTCCATACTCGCACTTTTGTCTGCGATTCTGCAACCAGTGATTGTTAATTCGAAGCGGGCAGCAAAAAAAGCTACATGCCAATCAAACCTAAAACAGGTCGGGGCCGCCATTTTCCTGTACGGTAACGATTGGGACGATTGCTATCCATGGTCGATTGATGCCTTTACAAGAGCAAACGGAGAAGCTTTATCCGATTTTCCGAATCCACATGATTTGATACCCGATTCAGTGACAGTGCTGGCAATGTATACCGGTGGGCATGGCCAAATTTGGCGATGTCCATCCGACCAACAATCATTTGAGGCCCCAATTTATGGTCTATCAACGACTCAACGGTTTCCAAGCGCATTCGATTTTGCCGGAACGAGCTACAGGTTCAATTATCAAATACGCGTAGCTGGCAAACCTCAGACAATTTTCGTTTCTTCATCGCTCCGACTTTGTGAGGATGCTGGTCAATGGCATTCTAGCTATGTAGAGCCCAATATTTTTCAAAAAGCTGATAACGTTCTTTTTGGAGATGGTCATGTTCGATTTGTGTCGACTATGGACGGGTCGTGAAGACCAGACTAGTAAAATTCGTCGAGCCGATTGGATATATCGCGTTCGCGGTCTTGATGGCGTTAGGGTTAACCTACATAATTCGTATCCGTCAGCCGAAAACTCCAGCCGTTACCACTGTCCGTGGAAAACTTGAAGCCGCGCTACTGATATCTCAGTTAAATCTGCCATCAGGTAAACCAGCATTAATTGAGTTTATGGATTTGGAGTGTGGACCGTGCCGGTCCTCATATCCTAAGATAAAGGCCATCCTCGCCGCTAACCCTTCAGCAATCTATAAAGCAGTTAATTTCCCCTTGTCGATGCACCAATATGCGTTTGGCGCTGCTGTCGCTGTAGAAATTGCCAGGAACGGTGGCCAGCATGACCAGGTCTTCGAAGACCTCTTTGGCGGCAATGTTGGATTGGACCCAAAAAGTTTGAATGCTTATCTCGGGAAGCATCACTTAGCTGCTACAGTCGGACAGGCTGAATCAGCTGATGCCAAGAAAGCAGTAAACAGCCAAATTGAACTTGGAAAGCATTTAAAGATCAATGCAACACCCACAATCATGGTTATCTCTCGGGATGGAACACTCACGGAAGTACAAGGATTTGACGCAATTGGCCCATTATTAAAGTAAGTCGCGATTCTCATGCTTAGCTATGTGGACCACGTCCTGCCATAATTCCTCCAATGGGAAAGCCCAAGGCTCTCAAACCAGGCGATACGATCAGCCTCATCACTCCGGCATCGCCACTAACACCGGAAAAGACCGAGCGAGGTATTCGCCTGCTCGAAGATCAAGGCTATCACGTCAAACTCTATCCCTCAACGTACGCCGCGAAGGGTTATCTGGCCGGAACGGACGAAGAGCGAGCTTCAGATTTAATTGCCGCCTTCCATGATCCTCATACCCAGGCAGTCTTTTGCTCTCGGGGTGGCTACGGGGCTAGCCGTCTCATGCCGTTCCTCGATCTCGATGAATTAGCAAAATCTGACAAGCTCTTCATCGGATTCAGCGACGTTACCGTCATCCATGCCGCCCTTAACCGCCGTGGACTCCCAACTCTTCACGCCCCAATGGCAATTACCTTTAGCCCTGACCGAGAACCATGGGTATATGAGTCATTCCTAAAAGCCATTAAAGGCGAAGACCCAATCCCCCAATCAGCGCCAAAAGGCAATTGCCTGACTCCTGGAATGGCAACGGGAACCGTGGTCGGCGGTTGCCTTAGCCTCATTTGCGACCTCATCGGTACACCAGAACAAATCGACATGACGGACAAGATCGTTCTTATTGAGGATGTTGACGAGGCCCCTCATCGGGTCGATGCGATGTTGACCCACCTCCTCAATTCCAATTCAATCCAGCGAGCCGCCGGAATCGTGGTGGGCGAAATGACCAGGACCGATGAAAAGCAAGATAAGGCCATCGGGACATTGCCTTGGCGTCAGATCGTCAAGGATCGGTTTGGGAACCTCGGGATCCCCTGCATCGTCGATTTTCCTTGTGGACATGCGGCTCAGATGCTGAGTCTTCCCTTGGGTATCCAAGCTGAACTGGATGCTACGGGCGGTACCATGAAATACGTCGAATCATTATGCGAGTAAAACATCTAGGGATTGTTGGGCTACTTGTTCTTTCCTGTCAAGGGATTGCCAGCCAAGTTTGGGAAAAACCAATCGCGCCAGGATTGGTGTACCGAATGGAAATTCAGCAAGATCCACCTCGAATCATTCACTCGATGAAGATGATCACGAGCAACCCGGTCACGTCGTTCGTACCAGAGCTAACGGGCAAGACTGTCTACGACACAAAGGGGGACGGCCGCACCACGGTGACAAAGTTGGTTGAAGACACCAACGCACTAGCGGGCATCAACGGTGACTTCTTTCCATTTACCGGCGATCCGCTCGGGCTCATGGTTCGTGAAGGTCAACTTCTTAGCCTGCCCAACCCTAAGCGCTCTTCATTCGCTTGGGGACCAAACTCAAACGTATTTGGATTCTCGAAATTTTCTGGTTCCGTGACTCCCGAAGGTGGCAGTGCCATCGACATTTTCGGATTTAACGAAGAGTGTCCAGAGAATCGAGTTACTTTAAATAGTCCAGAGGCTGGCCTCAGCAAAGCAAAGGTTCCGTGTGTGACTGCGATCCTCAAGATAGATGGCAACCGCTTGCTACCGACCACTCAAATTGGTGCAACGGTCGTTACGATCGCGAACGATGCCGCGAATATGCCACTCAAGGCAGGACAATACACCCTTGTCGGTCATGGCACCAAAATGAATCTGATTTCAGCTTTGAAAGCAGGACAGCGCGTGACCATTAAGCTCTCGACCACGGGGTTTGACTGGGAGAAATTGGAGAACGCGATTAGCGGCGGTCCAGTTCTGGTCCGCAATGGCGAAGTCGCGATCGATGCCGAGGCGGAAGGCTTCAATAAAGATTTCATCGAAGGTAGACATCCACGAACTGCGATCGGCCGAACTTCAGAAGGGGACCTCGTCTTTGTCGCAATCGACGGAAGACAGAAAATGAGCGTTGGAGCAACAATTCAAGAAGAGGCCGAAATCCTTCGAAATATGGGATGCCGCGATGCATTGAACCTAGATGGTGGCGGTTCTACCTGTATGAACGTTTTTGGGCTCAAAATGAATCGACCGAGCGATAAAACCGGGGAACGTCCAGTTGCCAATGGAATCATGTTTTACGGGCCAAAATTGTTAACTCCGGATCAGAAATTAAGAATCGTTGTACCGACTACGGTGTCGACGTCAGGAATCGGTCAAGCCAAAGTCGTCGACAAGAATGGAAAAGAAATCCCGAACATCGAAGTCTTTTGGTCCCTCCAAGGTTCGGCATGGATCGACCAAGGCGGACAAATCTACGGACTTGAAGCAGGAACTGCAACGGTTGAAGCTTACGTCCGAGGTGTCGCGATTCAAGCAAAAGTTATCATCAAGTAGCGGTTTCCATAACGATGGGAATCCAACCGCGTCCATAAAAGGGGATGGGAATGATAACAGCTATTATCCTTCAGTTACTGCCGCCTTTTACTTTTCAAGCCCTCAAGGTCGGCAACGAGAATTACAAGGACAGAAGAGGTTCGGAAAGGATTGTCGAACGATTTCTAAACGCTTTTGATCCATCAGCGTCTCTCAAGGTAGCTCATTTGGAATTTGAAGATATTCCCGAATTGCATTCTTCTCTTTGGTCAGGTAAATCTTCGGACGGTCGACGGCTAAGTTTGAGCTTGCCGTCGAGGATTCTTATTGAGGACCACGAAAACAATGTTTTGAACTCACTCGATGATTCATTGCCTTTGGGTACCGAGTTTGAAGCTTTTCGAATTGCAGTTCAACTCAAGAAACGATTTGACGTGCCCATTTCGTGGCAACTTGTAAAAGACCCACCACTTTGCGATTTTGGCAGTTATCGGCCCAACCCAAATCCTAAAGTATTCAACTTCCAGTTTGGCTTGAAACCAGAGGGACATGCCTACTCAACTCCCGGCAAATCATTCTGGGTGCAAATTGCGGCTCGCGGGATGAAAGTCCTGAGCTTAGGATACACCTCTGATGGGTGGATATTGACGAACAAGAAACGCATCACCAAGTCTCAGGCCATTAAGAACGCCATCGCAAAGTTAAAACGAGACGGCGAAAAAGACCCAGAACCATATATTGATCAAGTGGGTTTGCAAAATGTCTATTTTGATAACCAACGACTGTTTCTCCATGAAGTTTATGTTGTTCCGCTTAAGTTTCGGCATGTACTCTACGTTGACTCCAAAACTGGGGAATGCAGCAATTTAATTACTTTCAAATAGTAGTCGCAATAAGATGATCGGATCTTTGCCTGCAACGTAGAATAAAGTAAGCATGTACCAAGAGCCACTGCCCCAGGAATATATCAACCTTTTGCAAGAAGAGATTGACGCTCGGACCATTCAGGCAAAGCAGTCCCTTGGTAAAAAGCTCGTCATTCTTGGTCACCATTACCAACGCGATGAAATCATTGCTCACGCCGATTTCCGGGGTGATAGCTACAAACTTGCCAAAGACGCCGCCGCAGTACCCGATGCCGAATTCATCGTTTTTTGCGGAGTTCACTTTATGGCGGAGAGCGCGGACATCTTGACGCCGCCCCACCAAAAAGTTATCCTTCCTAATCTCGCTGCCGGGTGCAGCATGGCCGACATGGCAAACCTCTTCCAAGTTCGAAGCGCTTGGAAGCAAATCCATGAAGTTATGGAATCGGATGAAGTCCTAGTTCCCGTAACCTACATTAACTCGGC
>JBAXBU010000105.1:0-9592 GCA_037141835.1 Armatimonadota bacterium
AAGTCGATTCGCCGGAAAAGATTGTTGACGGTTTGATGGAAATCTTTGACGGAGAGATACCGGCCGTGAAGAGGACAATGTTGGTGAAAGCGTGTACGGATGCTGGGGGAATTAGCGCGTTGCGAGACAAGGAGAAGGCGAGTACGATGATTGTTGCGGTGATGAAGCTATTGGTCGCGACGCCGGAATATCAGACTTGTTAGGAAGGGCGAGGGCAAGGGCAAGGGCAAGCGAGAACTAACTCCTTCAGGGTCGAAGATGCTGTCTAGAGAGAAAGTTAGTTTGAATGAGCTTGTTTAGCCTGTAACATAGTCATAGGTTTATGGTTGTCGCGCTTTCTTTGGTTTTGACGTTGGCTTCTCGTAGTCAAGTGAGCGAACTCCTTGATGCTGCGGTAGCCCAACCCGGCTCGGTGCTTGCTAAGCAGATTTCCACGAGAGGGCAATTCTTGGCTGATGGCTATGAGTTTGCCGATGACTTTCGCTCGGATACGTTGGCGCGTCGGAGGTCATCTTCATCGTCGCTCGATATGTTGATTTCTCGTGGAGCGGATGCGATTCCCTATTTGATCAGTCAGTTAGGGAGCCAGGAACCATCTAATCTGAAGATTGGTGAAACGCCAGATGTAGTGTCGGTTGGATACGAGTTTTATGACCCAGTGGTTCGTCAACCGGACACGGAAGCTTGGTCCGTGGTAACCAATGACTTCATCATGAAGGCTCCCCAATACAAGCACGTTGTCACTCGTGGCGATGTGGCATTCTTTGCCCTTGGGCAAATTACCAACCGCTGGTACGGAATTCTTGGCGGCAACCCGGCACTGACTCTTTTTTGTTCGGCATCAGATCATCCCGGAATTCAGAAGTCAGCAAAGGATGACTGGGAAAAGTTGGGAAGTGAGGATTTGAAGGCGCTGTTGCGAAAGGATGTTTTACGTCCGGATTCTTATGCTCGCCAAGTCTTTGGGTTTGCGCGCTACCGCACCTATTTTCCGGGAGATGCCGCGGAGCTGGCGATTGACTGCTTGAGGACTTCATATGGGAAGTGGGCAAAAGGAGAACCGTCTGCCTCGCCACGTTCACTGATTTTGGAGTTGCAACCGATTGCGTGCCCTGCACTTGATGAAGAGTGTCAGCGGATATTGATGCGAACGGACAAAGAAAATGGGTATTTGACCGAGTTCGACTTGACCAAGTACGAAGTGCTTTTGTATCTCCGATCACGTCCAGGATATATGCCAATTTGTGTCAATTACGCCCAAGAAATGGTACGCAAGAAGACGGATCGCTACGGATATTTTAAGCGATTTTTGGAGAATTATACGAAGAAGAAAGTGAATGGATAGATATCCTTCATAGACATCAATGAGCCAGTCAATATGAATTCACAGAAGTCAGTCAGGAATCGTCGAATAGCGATTGCATTGGTTATCTTGACGGCATATTTGACTTTGTTTGGGCTCGCAAGTTTGAATGCCTTTGTAACAAACCGCTCTTATATTCAACACCAAAAGATGATTGTTTCGGAGGGGAATAGTGTCTACGTCGGGGTGAGGGAGCTAGCTAAAACTTATCGGCAACCATTCCTTGATCAACCATTAGTTGTGAATCATACATCAGCTTGGGCATATATGTCTGATGACACTTTTACAGTATTTGCAAACGGGAAAGAAATCAAGCGAAAGGTTTTGGGCGAAACCGAATGGACTTGGTCCCCCCAAACCGAGTCCGTATTCTTTCTCCAAAGTTCTGATGATGAGGTTCCTCCCAATAAAAATATTTGGAAGTGGAACCCAACCAATGGTTTTGTTTGCCTGACAAAAAGGCCTCAGAAGTTCTTCAATTTGACCGTGTCACTTGATGGTCGCTCGGTTTGTGCGATGATTTATCAGGGGGGCGACACCGGGAAAAATTCCATTTTCTCATGCTCGATCTTTGGTGCTACTCCAAAGAGGATCAAGTTTGGTCAAGCAAATTTTCGACCAACGATGATTGGGCCGGGTGACTATCTGCTTGAGGCAGATGATTGGGTCTTATCTAAGAGCTTTGCTTCTGTCCATACACATGTCTACCGTTGGAAGACAGGCTCCGAGAAGTCAATCCCATTTGTGGTGGAAGGTAGGACCGTAAGGAGCGCCCTTGCCGTCCAAGGCTCCGTTTGGGTCTTATTTCAGGAGCCAGTTTTCCATTGGTATCCCTGGATGGTTAAGCGAGCAGACGATAAAGTCACCGTGGCTAAGCTCTCGCAGGACCTAAAGCGAATCGAACATGAGAGTCTATTGAGTTCAGAAGAATTCATATCGGCGGCGGATTCGCTGTTTCCCGATCCGAATGTCTCACAATGATATTATGCGAATGGGCGAGTACGAAAATCTGAAGGTAATTGGCGAGTCTGACCATGGCCTGTACCTCGGTGATGGTGAGACCAAAGTGCTCCTTCCTCAGGGTCAATGTCCAGATGACCTTTTGATGAACGATTACATCAAGGTCTTTTTGTACACAGATTCGGAAGATCGTCCGGTTGCGACGCTGAAGAAGCCGATTGCGAAGGTCGGCGAGTTTGCCTTGATGCGATGCGTATCGGTGACTTCTGCCGGAGCGTTTTTGAATTGGGGACTCGATAAGGACCTGTTTTGCCCGATCAAAGAACAGAACTACCACATGATGGCGGGAGAGGATTACTTAGTTCGGGTGTACCTGGATGTGATCTCTAATCGAGTTGCCTGTTCGAGCAAATTAAACCGCTTTCTTACCGCAAATGGAGAAATGTTGGAGCCGGGTGAGAAAGTCACCATCATGGTTGCAGACTTTCATCAGGATTGGATCACGGTCATCATTAATGGCGAAATTAAGGGCTCGATTTTTCCCGACGAGTGGCACGAGAAGCTGAAGATGGGGGAAGTTCGGGATGCTTATGTGAAGCGTATTCGCCCGGATGATCGGCGAGTGGCGATTTCGTTACGACCGCAGGGGTATCAGGCGGTGCTTGGTGAACGGGATCGGATTATTCAGGCCCTCATGGACAATGATGGGTTTTTGCCGGTGTCGGATAAGTCTTCTCCCGAGGAGATTCACAAGCGGTTTGGGTTAAGCAAGGGCGCGTTTAAGAAGTTGATTGGCTCATTGTTCCGAGAGGGAATTATTGATATTGGGGCGCACGAAATTCGGTTGAAATAGTTAGGCGACCCTATTGTTCGCCACCTTCTGGACCATAGAACAAAACCCAAGTTGAAAAGTCGTCGGTAAAGCCTTCGAAACGATGGACGATTCCGGCGGGAACAAAAAGCAGTTGGCCTGGTTCAAATCGATGCCTCGTTTCGCCATTGACAAACCAGCCGGTGCCCGACACAATCACGTAGACTTCGTCGCGGGTATGTGGTGTTTGGTGGTCAATTTTGTCCGGCTTGTATATCTCCACGACAAGGGAGCCATGCTTAAACAATGGCACGAAATGCTTGCCAGAAGCGGCAAGGGTTTTCAATGCGCTTTGGGACGTTAGTTCATGTTGAGGCACTGACACAATATCCTGATCTTATCATGCCAAGCGGTCAATGATCCTAGTCACTTCGAAGTTAATCTGCCTAGGATTCTGGAACGAATTCAGTAAGATTTGAGTAATTAAGTCATGTTTGCTCTTCCATGTCAGTTTGTTCTAGCACTCAGCTTGTTGAATTCTGTTGGTATTCAAAAGCAAGATTCGACTCTTTCTAATGCTGAGGCAATGCTTAATTTAGCAACGGCTCGTCAACCGCTCGTACATTTTGCAACCGTCAATGCTCCGGTAAAGGAGATATGGGATGCTTATACGACGACGAAAGGAATCAAATCTTGGATGGTTGCAGAAGGGACGATTGACCTGAAAATTGGAGGATTGATGCGAAGCTCCTACACTCCTGGAAGTGACCTTACGGGTAAGGATGTCATCGAAAATAAGATCATTAGCTATGATCCCGAGCATGTGCTTACAATCCAAACCGTCAAGTTTCCTGATGGCTTTCCATTTAAGAATGCGATTTTGAAGGTATGGACAGTTCTTTACTTTTAACCAGTTGGCGACAAGCAGACCAAGGTTACTTGTCGGATGCTTGGCTGGGACGGGACGGATGAGTCAACCCAAATGCGAAAGTTCTTTATGCGCGGCAATCAGCAAGAGCTTGACGAATTGGTGAAGCACTTCGGCAAGAAGTGAACTTTTCGGTTTGATCAACTATAAGAATTGTGTGAAGTGCTCAATGTGATACGTGTCGTGAGCAAGGACGAGGTTGGCCATATCATAGACGGTCAAGATTCCTTTTTCGGGATGAAATCCTTGGACATTCCATGCTTCGGGAGCGAGCGACTCAAGGAAAGCGATCAAAGTAGTTCTTCTTGATGTGTACAAATCTAACTGATCCATGACTTCGGTGCTGGTGTAGTTCTGCTCAATAGATCGTTCAGTTTCGTCGAACGGGGTTATGGTGCAACCTGGGTCTTCGATGATTTGTTTGATGCGATCGAGGTCGATTGAGTCCCAATCGGCAACATGTGCAACCGCTTCGCGGAGGGTAAATCTGTCAGGATCAGAGACCGAATCGTATTTTGAAGGAGGCACTTGTGAGACTATTCGACGGACAACTGTTGGTCCAGCGGCAAGGCCCTTAAATAGATAGGGATTGTTCATGCCTAAGATTTAACCAGATCGTCGGGAGCGCCTTTAGCGAACTCGGGTTCCATTCGGATGGTTTCGTAGGTAAAGGCTGCGATTGCGGTGCCAATGATTGGCCCAACAATATAGAGCCAAAAGTTTGCTAGGGCTGCTCCTCCGGCGAATAGTGCAGGTCCAAAGGAACGGGCCGGATTCATCGAACCTCCGGTTACTGGACCTCCAATGAGAACTCCAAGAATAACGGTAAATCCAATTGCGATGGCGGGAATCGCTCCATTCACTCGCTTATCGGTTGCGACCGACATGATGACGAACATGAGGAGGACGGATACGGTGATTTCGGTTCCTAGATTCCTGACAAGGTTGGATGGGTCGTTAGGAACGTGAGTTCCGTGGTGCGATGCAAACAGAGCCAAAGAGAGCCCAGCAGCACAAGCCGATCCGAGGAGCTGGGCTACCCAGTACGGGGCAACATGTTTCCACGGGAACCGCTTGGTTAGGGCAAAGGCAAACGTAACGGCGGGGTTAAAGTGAGCGGCGCTGATGGAACCAAGAACATAGATCATTGCCAAAACGGGGAGTCCGGAAGCGATTGCTGCCACAAGGAGGCCAGGATCAGTTCCCGTTGCTCCGACAGAAATGGGGGCAAAGACAATAAAGAAAGTTCCGATAAACTCTGCAAGGTACCGCTTCATCATGATTGCGTTTCCTTAAACGATTTCATCATGGATTCGACTCGTTGAATGATCTGATCTCGAATGACCCTTACAGCATTGATATCTTGTCCGGCTGGGTCATCGAGTTCCCAATCCTCTGTTAAAAGGAATTTCGTAGGGCAAGCCTCGGCATCAACACCACAGCCCATAGAAATTATCTGATCGGCCTCCGATACCATTTCAGGGGTCAGGAATTTCGGTTTATGTCCCTCAAGAGATATTCCTATTTCTGACAGGGCTTCAACCGCTTGGGGGTTCAGTTGCTTACCGCCGACCGTTCCAGCGGACTTGGCTTGAATGTCGAGATTTTGCGCTTTGGATAGGTGATTGGTAATCGCTTCTGCCATTTGCGATCGACCGGCATTGTGAACACATACGTAGAGAACTTTCATGATATTAGCAACAGCCAGTTTGATTTTCCCCGCTGGCGAGGTTGGTGAGATAGAGGGCCATGTCATTCAAGGCGGAAGGGACCAAAGTACAGACTGTAGCCTTTCCTCGCTTTTCGAGCTTTACAAGTCCGGCATTTTCGAGTTCATGGAGGTGATGAGAGACGGTGGATGTGATTTTGTCTGCACCAGTGATGTGGCAGCAGACTTCTCCGGCGGTTGGCCCTTCAACCGCTCCGGATTCGTCGAGAAGGTTGATTTGTCCGCAGGCGCACTTGGCCAGAAATTCGACAATGTGAAGTCGTGTGGGATCAGCAAGAGCTTTTAAAATGAGAAATGTCGTTTCGTCCGCCATCGAAATAACGGTACCTGACACTTCGATGGAAAGCGAAATGAAACCCTGATTTTTTGACAAATCTTTATATTTTGTTCTCTAGCTTGGAAGATATGCAAAGATGAAAAAGTCATATGAAGCGACGCGAATTTTTGAAAGCTGGTCTCTTGGGTGGAGCCGCAGCTCTTGCAAATCCATTGTTGGCAGAGAGCCAAAAGGCAGATCAGCCAGTAAAGCCTTTTGAACTTGACGAAGCAACAATATCCGATCTTCAGCGAGCTATGGCCTCAGGAAAAGAGACGGCTCGCTCGATCACTGAAAAATATTTGGCGCGGATTGATGAGATCGACCGAAACGGTCCATCAATGCGTTCAGTGATAGAGACCAATACAGAAGCCTTGGCTCATGCTGATCGTCTGGACAAGTTGCGAGCTGAAGGGGTTATTCGCGGACCGCTGCACGGAATACCAATCCTGATTAAGGACAATATTGAAACCGGCGACAAGATGATGACTACAGCAGGTTCCTTAGCCTTGCTGGGTAACGTTGCCGCCAATGATGCCCACATTGTTGCAAGAATGAAGAAGGCGGGAGCAATCATTCTTGGCAAAACAAACCTTAGCGAGTGGGCAAATTTTCGGTCTACTCATTCCAGTAGTGGGTGGAGTGGTCGAGGTGGTCAGACCAAAAATCCTTATGCCCTGGATCGAAATCCATGTGGAAGTAGTTCGGGTTCAGGAGTGGCAACGTCCGCGAATCTATGTGCAGTTTCGGTCGGGTCAGAAACCGATGGCTCCATAGTTTGTCCTTCATCGAACAATGGACTGGTCGGAATCAAGCCGACCCTTGGGTTGGTATCTCGAACGGGAATCATTCCGCTTTCGCACAGCCAAGATACGGCAGGGCCGATGGCTCGAACGGTTACCGATGCGGCTATTTTGTTGGGCGTACTTGCTGGAATCGACCCCAAGGATCCTGGGGAACTGGGATATAAAGGGGTATCCGACTATACAAAGTTCCTGAATCCGAACGGAATGAAAGGAGCTCGAATTGGAATTGCTCGAAAGTTTTTTGGATTTAATGATCGGGTCGATGCTCTCATGCACGATGCAATCTTAACCATGAAGGAACTTGGGGCGATCATCATTGATCCTACAGATTTGCCAACTCATGGGCAGTATGACGATACCGAATTGGAAGTCTTGCTCTACGACTTCAAAAACGATATCAATAAGTACTTAAGATCTCGGAAATTGGAAGCGAAGACACTCGCAGACTTGATCAAGATTAACGAAAAATTGAAGGACACTGAGCTTCAATACTTCGGCCAAGAAATCTTCCTGCAGGCACAAGCCAAGGGACCCTTGACTGACAAGAAGTACATCGATGCGCTGGCCAAGAATCACCGAATGTCTCGCAAGGAAGGAATTGACGCGATTATGGACAAACATAAGTTGGATGCGATCTTTGCTCCGACGGGCGGTGCAGCATGGACAACTGATTTGGTAAATGGTGACCACTTTAGCGGCGGAAGTTCGACCCCGGCGGCAGTTGCAGGTTATCCTGCGATTACTTTACCAGCAGGATATATTCGCGGACTTCCGGTTGGGTTAACATTGTTCGGAAGAGCATGGAGCGAACCGACTTTGATCAAATTGGCATATGCATTTGAGCAAGAGACACGATTACGAAGGGCACCACGATTCTTGCCGACGGCAGAGTTGAGAAGCTAATTTGGAAAGAGAGTGGATACCACGATGGATAAAGCGAGCGGTAGCCGGCGGATTGGTCGGACTAGGAATCACCGTCGGACTACATCTGGTGTGGGGATTCGTGATCGGGACCTCGAATGACTACCAGTTAGGTCAAAAATACAATGCCAAGGAGTCCTTTCAATCGATCTTTATTTGGGTAGTTCCGTTTTCGATTTTTGCTGGTGCAGTTACTAGCCTGAAGAAGAAATAGATATTGAGTTGAGTCAATTCCACCGGTAATATCACGCTATGGATCTTGGACTAAAGGGGAAGGTTGCTTTAGTCGCGGCAGGGAGCAAAGGTATTGGACTCGCAACCGCGAAGATGCTTGCGGAGGAGGGCTGCTTGGTCTCAATTTGTGGTCGAAGTCAGGAATCTCTCGATGAAGCTGCGGCTCTAATTGGTACTAACACGCTTGGACTGGTGTGCGATGTTTCAATTGGCCAGGATATTGATCGATGGATTCAGGAGTCTCGATCTCAATTAGGTCCGATTGACATCATGGTAACGAATACCGGTGGACCCCCGGCAGGCTCTTGGCAGGCTATTTCTGATGAGCAGTGGCAGTCTGGATTTGACTCGACGTTGATGAACGTGATTAGGATGGTTCGATCAGTAGCTCCGGAGATGAAGGAACGTGGATGGGGACGAATCGTCCATAACACATCTCTAGTCGCCAAGGAGCCAAATCCTTTGTTGCCTATCTCCTCGACTCTGCGTGCAGGTCTGATGGCATTGACTCGGCTGCAGGCACTGGAACTCGCTCCCTTTGGAATTACTGTCAATGGGGTCTTACCAGGACATACTTTGACGGATAGGCAGATTCATTTGGCTGAAATTAGAGCAGGCCGTGATGGAATATCACCCGCTCAAGCCTTGGAGTTGCAGGCCAGTGAAGTTCCGATGAAGCGACTTGGGAAGCCAGACGAAATTGCAGCGGCGATAGCTTTCTTCTGCTCACAGCCGGCAGCGTATGTTACAGGTACGAGCTTGCTGGTTGACGGGGGAATGACTAAGGGATTAGGATAACTCTTGTCCCTTTTTAATCATCAAATCCAGCAATAGAACATTATATTTTTTAGGACGATATAGCTTGACTGTCCGTATATAACCATAAATGAAACGAGTTGTCTTGTTTTTAGCAACGAACCTTATGGTTGGTCTGTTGCTTTTCGGCGTCACGTCTGCTTTAGGTCTGAACACCTTTTTCACGGAAAAGGGAATCAACTACCAAATGCTCATGCTGAGCTCGCTGATATACGGCTTTGGTGCAGCATTCATCAGTCTTGGTTTGTCTAGGATCATCGCCAAGTGGACGATGGGGATTCAGCTTGTAACACCCCAGACTCCTGGCGCTGGAGGACAGATTGCCCGAGATGTTTACGCACTTGCCGAAAAGGCTGGCTTAAAAGGGATGCCAGAAGTAGGAATCTACGAAAGTCCAGAGATGAACGCCTTCGCGACTGGTCCGAGCCAAAAGCGCTCCCTAGTTGCCGTTTCAACTGGTCTTCTTAGTCAGATGCCTGAGGATCAAGTGAAAGCAGTTTTAGCTCACGAGATCGCCCACATCAAGAATGGAGACATGGTCACCATGACATTGCTTCAGGGCGTAATCAACGCATTTGCAATTTTCCTAGCAAGGATTATTGCCTACTTTGCATCACTGGCTGTTGATTCAAAGCTCTCGGGCATTGTCTACATCGTTGTTAACATCGCTTGCCAACTTTTGTTTACCATGCTTGGATCGTTGATCAC
>JBAXBU010000106.1:0-9017 GCA_037141835.1 Armatimonadota bacterium
TTATCGAGAATCTGGCTCTGCGAATCACCGGAAAAAGATCTGGCCATTTCGAAGCTTGGTCGAGACTGCTTTCTCGATCTTCCTTCTCCCGAAGAAATCCACGCAAAAATATCCAAGAAGAATGCTCCGATTAAGGCAATCCTTCTAGATCAAGCAATTTTCGCTGGAATAGGTAACTGGATAGCCGACGAAGTTCTTTATGTCGCAGGAATTCGACCATCCCGCCTCGGTTCCAGCCTATCAATGCCCGAAACCGCGAAGTTGCGGGATGCAATCAGGATCGTCATTAGCCATGCGGTGACTGTTGGAGCTGACAAAGATCAGTTTCCCAAGGACTGGCTATTTCATGCTCGATGGGGTGGTAAAAGCGGGGAAGAAACCCTTGAAGGCGAAAAGATCGTTCGTGAACAAATCGGTGGTCGGACAACGGCTTGGGTTCCAACAAAACAAAAGTAAGCCCAGAATTTAACTTCAGGCTCAAATACTGCTTTACAATCGGTCCTGATTGCCGTATGCTAGTCGAGGTATGGAAACACCTCCAAATTATTCCCAGTATCCGCGAGCAGGTCAAACCGGCGGAGTAGGTGGAAGCGGCCGCGGTTACCGTGGTCCAGGCGTCTATTTTGACTTCATTTCTGATGCATTCAATATTGTTAAAAACAACTTAGGTGTCTATGCGGTCGGCGCATTGCTTGCTGTAGTTATTTTTTATGCAGTGCAGATTCCGTTCTCTTTCATGACAAATATGATTGCTTATGGAAGTCCGATGGGTACTCCAAAAATCGATTCTAACGGACTACCAAAGATGAATTTAATGGCGATTCCGATTTCTCTAATTATCGGAATTATCCCTGGTGCTGTCCTTCAAGCAATGTGTGTTGGAATGTCTTTGTGCGCCTTAGAAGAAGCCGATTCTGGAAAAACGTCAATTAATACAATGTTCTCTGGGTTTAGGAATTTCCTCCCACTACTTGGCACTGTTGTCTTGACTCAAATTGCTACGACAATTGGCATGATTTTTTGTATTTTTCCATTCTTCTTAGTTGCAGGTGTTTTGTCCTTTGCTCCGCTATTTACAGTTCACGAAGGACTTGGCCCAATCGAAGCAATCTCAAAATCGTATAACTTGCTGAAAGCTTACATCTTGCCCATGGGTGGCTTTTTCTTTCTAGCAAGTCTTGTTTCAGGACTAGGAATATGTGCGTGTGGAATTGGAATATTCTTTACTCTTCCGATACTTTATATTTGTGTGGCACTCCACTATCGAGAATTTCGAGGTCCTTTGAATCAAGGATACGTTGCTCCATTTACGCCTTAGAAAAGACAATCAAGCAGACAATTCCCTTAGGGGAATGTCTGCTTGATTGTAGACATTGCTCTTAAACCTGGACTTTTTGAAGTTCTTCGATAGCCGTGCGGATGTTATAATCGCACAATTCTAGTTGGCTTCTTGCTTCATCAGAAGTTGCGTTCGATAGCTCACAAACAATACGTACACAGCGCTCCCGCAACTTAATGTTTTTGGCCTTAACGTCGACCATCAAATTTTCAATTACTTTGCCGTTTAGAACCATTGCTCCCGTGGAAATTCTATTCAGTGCCATCTTCTGTGATGTACCTGCTTTTAACCTTGTTGAGCCGGTGAGCACTTCCGGACCGGTATCGAGCAAAATGCCGAGATCAGCAAGCTCGAGAAGGTGAGTCTTCTTATTGTTTGAAATTCCACAGGTCCAGGATCCTTTTTGACGAGCATGTTTGATCGCTGACAATACAAATGCAGTAACTCCACTTGCGGCGAGCCCAATAACTACGTCATTTGGTCCCACACCCATCAAATTGAGTGTTTGAATTGAAGCGGCGGCATCGTCTTCTGCGTCTTCAACTGCCTTATCATTCGCGACATTTCCACCAGAGACAATTGCAATAAACCGATCTGGCTCTATTCCAAATGTCGGTGGCATTTCTGCAGCGTCAGCTGTGGCAATTCTTCCACTCGTTCCTGATCCAACGTAAAAAATCCTTCCACCTTTCCGGTAGCATTCGGCGACTTTTTCAATTGCTTCAGCTATTTCTGGTTGAGCATTTTGCATGGCTCGAAAAACCACATGTTCTTCTTCGTCCATCAGACGAACGATTTCTCGCGCATTCATCTTGTCGAGCCCATAAGAACGTGGATTTCTAGATTCAGTTGCCATTATTCATTTCCTTTGCTAGTTCGACAGCGCCATAAAGTGGCGGCTTCGTCAATCGACGGATATCAAATTCTACGCCCGGTAAGGACCTTTCAAGCACTTCTCGAAACGTATCTTTAAAAATTGCTGCTGCCTTCCAAACTCCTCCACTGAGAGAAACCGAAAGTTTGGTTGCAGACGGGTGATGCTCTTCAATATGATTGACAAATAAGTTAGCCAATTCGGTTGTATTTCGTTGAACACTTGCCACTGCATATGGGCGTCCTTCAGCTGCGTCATGGCCGAGTGCCTTCACGAGCCTTGCTAGAATTGTTGCTGGAGATGGCGCCTTGTAGACTCCGGTAATGATTGTCGTCTCCTCCGTACTTCCAAATACCTCCTGAATACTTCTGAGCGCCGAGTTGCTAATCTCGTTGGGACTTTTTAGAAAAGTCATCAATACATCGCGACCAAAATAGTATCCAGATCCTTCGTCGCCAAGGATGTATCCTCGTCCACCACTTTTTACAATGCGACCATCTTCGCGCGAACAGATGAGTGATCCCGTCCCAGCAATCACACAAACATCGGCGTCTTCGGAAGCAAATAGGGCAGCCGTGTAGTCTGGTTCCGCGCGGAAATTGGTGGATTCTGGAAAGGTGTCTCTGAGAATGTTCAACCCACGAGTGCGAACATTATCATTAATCAATCCCGCAAAGCATCCACATACAAAATCTGGGACTGGGCAACCGTTGGCGGCATTGCCTAAGTTCTTTCGAAGACGTCCTTCAGGTGTGCTAACCAGGTTTGCGGCCCCGCTTTGGCCCTGGAATAGTATCTTTCCTGCATCATCAACTGCGAGGATTCGACTTGAGGAACCGCCACAATCAAGACCAACGTAGACACTCATTCGGTTTAGCAATTTTACCTTGCGGTTAGTTCACTTTGGGATTTTGAGCCACTCTTCTAACCGCAACTTTTCCTCTTGGGTAGCAAACGGATTTTCTCTCAACCGATAGTCCCCAGCCTTGTAGACTCGACCCGGGAGATTGAATTTCAATTCACGTCCGTTTCTCAATACGAAGACTTCAAGAAGCTTCTCACCAACCACTTTTGCATTAACGACCTGATCGCCATCTTTTATTCCCCCTTCTAGGTTCGAAATGGTCGCATTGGTCACTTTTCCTTCAGCGTTAAGTAGGTAGAGAGGATCGGTGTACGTCTCGCCCGGAATCGTTAGCCTAAGACCTATCTTCGTCAACGGTTCGTACGCCATTGGCTTTGTAGATCGAACCATTGAATCGTACATTGGTCCCATTTTCGGACCACCGAGTTCCAAGAGTGCATCTCGAATTCCATCGTCGGCAAAACCGGGATTAGGCAAGCTGTACTTGGCGTAGAACGTCCTCATCAAGTCATTCAAGCTGGATTTTCCTTTTGTCTCGCCCCGAATAAAGGCATCGCTAATGAGGCCAACCACGAGGCCCTTGGTGTAGTACGAAAGATCATCTACTCCAAATCCTCCATGCTCCCAGGTTTGCTTACAGGCTTCCTCTAGAGTCAATTTTAGATTGGTTTTGCTCATCTGTAACTCTTCGATATTGTTGGTTAGTGTCTCCAAGAATTGCGATCGGCTAAGGAAACCAGCTTGATAGGCATGAAGTTGAGAGTAATACTCTGTGACGCCCTCACTGAACCAAATATTCGGACATCGTTGCTCCTTAGTGTAATCAAACGGACCTAAAAGAACCGGACGAATCTGCTTTACATTCCAGGCATGAAAATATTCGTGAGTTGCTAACGCGTCAAGGTGAATTGTTTCAGTGTTCGCCACAGCGATCACGTTGCAAGCTCGGTGCTCGAGTCCTCCATTGAAGTCACCAACTTCCAAATGGACAATGTAGAGATATTTTTTAAAGCTTGCTCCGCCAAATAGATTCAAAGCAGGAATCGATCCTCTTCGCAAGCGCTCGGTTTCCGCATCAATATTGCATCGAATTACCGGGTCACCAACCCAAATAACTTCATAGGGAATGTCTTTTACTTTGAAAGTCCTTCTGGTAAATCTTCCCAATTGGATTGGATGGTCAATAAATTCGTCGTAACCACCGGCTGTGTATGTACCTTTGCTGTCGTTGTCCATCGCGGTTGCAATATCCCAATCTGCCGGCAAGTTAAAATTGAGTTTGCAAGGCTCGGTTAGATGGTCATCAGCAAACATGAAAGCTGATGCTCCGTTAATAAAGCCGATATTGGCCCGCAAATGGCTTCTAAAAAAGCCCAAACCTTCATCGTTCCCAAACACCCGATAGTTAATCGTGATCGGGGTCTTGTTTGGGTTCTGAATAACAAAACCACGCGAATTGATCCAGCGAAATTTGAGTGCGAATCCTTGTGGATCCAGGACTCGGATATCTGACAGTCTCTTTTCGTAATCAAGAATGAAATAGAATCCGGGGCACCAGGCGGGAATTCGCACAGTTTCAACTTCTTTTGCATTCGTGATTTCCATATGAATGCCAAAAGTTTTCGATGCCGGAAACGGTTTGACTGAATAGTGTACGTCTGCCAAACTGATGGCACAAAGGATTACGGCCATCACCGTCATAGCAATCTTATTGAGGCTTGGGATAGCAGTTAATTTCATTCTTCGCTCATTCTGACGGATACCAATCCGTTCAGATACACGCTTTTGGTTCCTATCATAACAATTTATTCAAAGTAAGTTTGAACATTCGAGATCGCTTGTTTGTAGTCTTCGCTGTACAAACCATTGCACTCAAGGCTCACTCGTTCGTTGAAGCCAAGGTCTCGAAGTCGATCGAAGAATCCGATAAGCATTGGGTCATTTGGCTGCGGGAAGCGTCGTCCTTCGAGTTGGGCGAGGTGGGTGTGCAATGGAGCGTGGGGAAGTTGGTCAGCCCAAAACTCTTTACTCGGCTCGCTCAATCCCCCTTCACGTCCTTCAGATTCCCATTCTTTCAACAGGTGAAAGGCATCGGCGGTGTAACCCACACCATGCTTGTTCAGTATTCGAGAAAACGATGCGCAATTGACTCCGACGTTCGACTCAGACCTTTCCAAAGACTCGGGAGCAAACACGGTCCCCGGCGGGCCACTAGTTGCGGCAAGCCATCGCGCAAGAATCTCTTCTGGCGACTCCGAATCGCTAAACAAATAGTCAAACGGATCTCCTTTGTGGGGAAACGAGACGTCTGGTGGGCATCGACGCTGGTTGCCACTGCCTACTACACCAATGGAAACCCCGATTTGGGTTAATATCTCTCTTGCCTGATTCAAGTAAACGATCACTGGGAAGAGCCCTTCCCAGTTCGAAGAAAAGAGTTTCACTCCGCCTGGAAAGAACAAGTTGCACGCCTCAATTGGCAAACCTTCGTATTCGGAAGTATCCCAAGGAGGAAGAATTGCATCCCACCGACCCGCCATCATCTGCGAAACAGAGAGTTCGACATAGTCAAACCCTGCGTCAACCGCAAGCGGCGCCTTTCCGAGAGACGTGCAAATTCCTATTTTCATTAACGTTAAAGAGCTACGGTCATAACTGCGCGCATGATCTCGTCTGGTGTAGACCAGCCGGACATCGCCTTTGCCTTTCCATCATCAAGCATGGTTCGGTGACCTTGGCGCTTTGCGACCTCAGCAAGAACGGCAAACGTTGGGTTTGTAGCAATTGCCGCCTTGAACTCAGGCGTACCAATGATGATTTCAAAGATTCCAATTCGACCTTTATAGCCGGTCATCTTACATTCGCTGCAGCCAGCGCCTTTCATAAAAGTGCCTTTCTCAAGTTCTTCGGGAGTGAATTGCAAGGCAAGAATTTCGTCTTCAGTCGGCTTGTATGGTTGGCGACATTTTGCACAGTTTAGTCGTACAAGTCGCTGGGCGAGAATTGCGAGCGTCACACCAGCGATTAGGTAAGGCTCGGCATCCATGTCAACCATACGACCAATGGTTTCGATCGCGTTGTTGGTGTGGAGCGTCGAGAGTACTAGGTGACCGGTAAGACCGGCTTGGATACCAATTGCCAGGGAGTCAGGGTCTCGCATTTCACCGACAAGCATTACGTCAGGGTCTTGTCGCAAGAATGAGCGCATTACTCGTGGAAAGCTCATTCGTTCAGAAACTTGAACTTGGGCAATGTTCTTCTCGTACTCGTACTCGATTGGGTCCTCAACAGTAACAATGTTTCGGCTCTTCGCATCCATTACGTTGAGCGAGGCATACAGCGTAGAAGTCTTTCCTGAACCGGTAGGACCGGTTACCAAGATCAGGCCGTAAGGAGCATTGATCGCCCTAGACCATTTGGTATAGATGTCATCAGGCATTCCCAACTTCGACAAGTCAACTTTCATTGCTTGAGGATCGAGAATACGCATAACAAGCTTTTCGCCGTTTAGTGAGGGAAGGCAAGAAGCACGACAACTCAGTCGTCGCCCGAGGTACTCCATGTCAATACGACCGTCTTGAGGTTCGCGCGATTCATCAATTCTCATGCCGGCGGCAAGCTTAAGTCGAGCAAGAACGTTGGGAGCTTGCTCTAGGGGAAGTTCCCCAGTTGAGTGGAGAATTCCGTCTTGGCGGTAGCGAATGCGGAGTTGGTCGCGTTCGGGTTGAAGGTGGATGTCCGATGTTCCGGTTTCCAACGCATTCATGAAAATGTTGTCTACGATGCCAACCGCGATGGACATATCGTCTCCACCCATTTCGCGAGCTTGGCCTCCTTCCCTAATAATCAATCGAAATCTCTTGGCTGCGCCAAAGTTTGACTGTGCGTAATCGTTAATCATGTCCTGTTGGAATCATACTATGACTTGATGGTCAGACCCAACCCCTTTCTGCTGGTAACCATGCTGTTTTGGGGTTTTAATTTCATTTCTTTGAAAATTCTATTTCCGGTCATGGAGCCTGGGGCGATCCTTTTTTGGCGATATTTCGTGATGGGAGGCGTCTTAGTGGCGGTCTGCAAGTTCACTGGCCAGTCGCTCGAATTGCCTAAAGAGCATCGAAACAAGATTTTGTTTGCTGGATTGAATTCCATGGGAATCTATATGATCTTCTTTATGGAAGGGGTCAAGCTGACCAGTGCAGGCGAGGCGGCAATTATCCTCGTGACCAACCCGATCATGGTTGCTATTTGGATGATTGTGCTGCGGCTCGAGCCTCGGTCCGTTGCGAAGGTCGTAGGCAGTATTGTTGCTTTTCTTGGGGTTGGACTTGTCATTCTCGGTCGACCGGGAGTTGTGGCAACTTCGAAAGAAGCTACTGATCGAATTTTGGGTGATCTGTTCATGATCCTTGGCGCGATTTCGTGGTCGTGGTCAGTGGTCATCTCAAAGCCTCTCTCTGCCCACATCAAACCCCTCCCTTTGTTCACCATGTCGATGCTCGGCGGGTTGCCAGTTGTCTTGCTTTATGGTCTTGCTCCCGCGTTGCGAGTTCATTGGAATGTATTTACCCCTTGGCAATGGACAAACTTCGCCCAAATAGCTCTCGGCTCGGGCGTAATTGGAATGGTCTTCTATTACAAGGGGATTTCTCAATTGCCCGCCAGCATCGCGACGATGCACCAATTCTTGGTACCAGTCTTGGCGACAGGCTTCGCGGCGACCATTCTTCATGAGCGCCTCGCTTGGGTACAAGCAATTGGTTTAGTGGTCTTGTTTTTCGGTGTTTTGGTTGCTATGAAAATGATTAAGTGGCCGAGAAGGGAAGTCGTAGCGGAAGGATAGAGGTTGGACAAATTCCGTCACATTGGGGAATTTGTGTAAAGAATTGAACCTAAATTCTGAAAATATCAGAGATCAGAGATCACTTTGTTCGTAGTCCGAACAAAGTGCGGCGAATTGAGAAAACGTTCCTAACTGTCCGCTTGAGTTCGATTTTTAGTGATTCTTTTCTATTTATATTTGTTCGAGACTAACGAATATAGTATATATTTGTCTACCCTATAAGTCAAAGATTTTGGGTGAATTTCGCAAGGGGAACTTGGGAAATTTAACCATTCATGGTTGGGAACCAACTGTTTCTCGCTTGCCGACTCGGCTTTAGACCAAAATATGGTTATGAAGTCGTTGAGTAATCATTGGGGATATGCTTTCGGCTTTCTAATGGGCACCGGAATATTTTTGTCGAGTGCGCTTTCTTCGGATTGCACTTTGGGAGGCAGAGAGCCTTGGCGGATGTACGCTTTGGTTAGCTTAGGTATCGCAAGTGGCATAGCGACTGCATGGTTCACCTATTTGGCACTTCGGAAGTAATTGTGTTGATCGCGACCTGAAAAACTGTGTATGATCCTTATCACATGACAAGTGAAGTAGCTACAACTGCCGGAAAGGTCGCAAAGGTTACGGTAGCTTTCTGGATTATCAAGATCATTGCGACAACTCTCGGTGAAACAGGCGGGGATGCTCTTTCGATGCCCCCGATTGAACTTGGTTACCTGGTTTCCACATCCATCTTTTTAGCATTTTTTGTAGCGACGGTTATTGCTCAAGTGGCGGTCAAGAAGTATCATCCAGCGCTTTATTGGTCCGTGATTATTGCGACCACCACCCTTGGCACAACCACGGCAGATTGGCTCACTCGGGACCTCAAGTTCTTTGGGACTGAAGGACCCTTTTATGGAGCAACCGCCCTGGTTCTCTTTACTACGCTTGTTCTAGTCCTGGTCATTTGGCGTTTCGTCACTGGTTCGATTTCGATTAGTAAGATCTCAACGAAAGGCGGAGAGTGGTTCTACTGGATTGCCATTCTCATTTCGAACACCCTTGGAACGGCGCTTGGTGATTGGTTGGCCGATACCAACGAGATGGGGTTTGAAAAGGG
>JBAXBU010000107.1:0-8831 GCA_037141835.1 Armatimonadota bacterium
CCGCGTGCTTGCTGACCACCAGGAGCACCGCCTGCACCTGCAGGGTTTCCACCGCCGATCCCACCAGCAGCACCATTCGTTGAAGTCCCGGCATTTGGAAGTGCATTCGCCATCACAACCGTGTTAGCTGGGAGCTTTGCTTGAGCTACATTGACCGGAGTAGGATCAGGTTGAGCAACTGGTACTGGCTTTGTGAAGTAAATAACCGCAACTGCGATCAGAGCAACTACTGGAGCCACAATCGAGAAAATCAAATTGGTTTGTGGGTTTGGACCTTGTTGTGTCATAGCTTTATGTACCTACTGATGAAGATATATACCGATAAGGTTACACTATTTTGTCAAATTTGGCTACCAATCAATGATTGAAATGTCGAATTCCCGTCAGGCACATGGCAATTCCAAGTTCGTTTGCCTTGTCTATAACGTCTGAATCTTTCTTGCTTCCGCCAGGATGAACAATCGCGGCGATTCCCTGTTCTGCCGCCGTAATGATGGAATCTGGGAATGGGAAGAAGGCATCGCTGGCAAGAACTGCCCCTTTTGTCAAATCACCAGCTTGGGCTAATGCGAGTCGTACCGACTGGACTCGATTCATTTGACCTGCCCCAACTCCGAGCAATCTTGATTCGTTTCCAACCACGATTGCATTTGATTTCACATGCTGGACAATTGCCCACTGGAGTCTGAGCGCCTTCATTTGGGCTTCAGTCGGCTTCAGTTCAGTCGCCACAATCCATTCAGGATTAGGATCTTCGTCAGACTGTTGGATAACGGCACCGCCTCGAATTCCTTTTACCGAGAGGTATGACGTTTTTGACGGCAATGTCGCTTTGAGAAGTCTGACATCTTGCCCCCATCCGGCTCGGGACTTAAAGTTTTCCAGAGCATCGTCATCAAATCCCTCGGCGATCACAATTTCAAGGAAGTTTCCTTTTTCGGTCATCGCTTCTGCGGCATGACGATCAACGACTCCGTTGATGGCAACCACGCCACCAAATGCACTGATCGGATCGGATTCTCTCGCCAGTCGGTAACTATCGCCAAAGCTGGCAGAAGCGGCTGCTCCGCACGGGTTGGCATGCTTGATGATCGCGCAAGACAAAGGTGGCATATCGGCAACAAGTTCCCATGCGCCGTTGGCATCCGTAATATTGTTATAGCTAAGTTCTTTGCCCCAAAGTTGTTCAGATTGAGGGAGGCCAGCACCGTTGAGCGCGGTTGAGTAGAGGGCGCCATTCTGATGCGGATTCTCGCCATATCGAAACCCTTGCACACGGCGATATCCAATGGAAATGGATTCGGTTGCAAACGGATCATCCTCGAATTTGCTGGTGAGATAGTTTGAAATCGTTGAGTCGTAATAGGCAGTATGCCGGAATGCTTTTGCCGCCAATCGCTTATTCAATGCGGAGTGGTCTTTGCTGTCCAATGCTTCGATAACGACTGGATAGTCCGTTGGATCGACAACGATCATGACCGAGTCATGATTCTTCGCCGCCGCCCGAATCATGGCGGGACCACCAATGTCGATTGATTCGATTGCTTCTTCTAGCGAGTGTGGTTTAGCGACGGTCTCTTCGAAGCGGTAAAGATTCACGACCACGATAGAAATCGGGCTGATGCCGGCTGAAACCATTGCCTCAATATGGCTTGGGTTAGTCGGAATTCCGAGGATGCCACCATGGATTTTTGGATGAAGCGTTTTAACTCTGCCGTCGAGCATCTCGGGAAATCCGGTGACTTCACTGACGTCGGTTACGGCAAGTCCAGCATCTCGAATCGCTTTGGCAGTGCCTCCGGTGGAGAGTAGTTCGAAGCCTCGAGCGACCAGTTCACGCGCAAAATCGACTATTCCGGTTTTGTCGGTGACAGATAATAGAACTCTTGGCTTACTCATAACCCAGTTGTTGTACCCGTGGTGCCCGTCGTGCCGTCCGTTGGAGGAGCATTGTTATCAACTGGCGGCACCGGTTCTTTTATAGTGACAGTCCTGTTGATGCTAACGGTTTTGCCTTTGGCATCGGTGGCGGTCAGAGTAAAGGTTGTTTTGCCAACAACTGGAATCTCTCGTGATCCAACCGCTTCGAGAATGTAGGGTTCTGTTAGCCCCGTATAGGCCAGTTTCACTTGAATTGCCGAGGTTACGTGCCAAGAGATTTTAACCTTTCCGTCAATGGGGTTAACCTGGAGTGGATCAACGTCAAAATTGACAATTTTGGCCAAGCTTTCGTCAACCACCTTGATAGTAAAGGACTTCGTCACGCTCTTGCCAGCCGAGTTGTAGGCTGCCACCGTATAAGTCGTTTCACCTACATCTCCAGAATCAATCATTTGGCTGTCAAAGGTTAGGTTGAGATCTAGTCCCAACGGTGCGACTGACGCCTTGGTAGCGTTCTTAAATTTGTACTTGACGGTGAATTTCTCACCCTTGTTGATGGTTCTCTTATTCGGCTCGAAGGTGACGATCTCAGGATCGGGAATGACAATTGGTTCCTCGACATCTATTTCGATGATTTCTGACGTGGCTTCCCGTTTGTCTCTTGTTGCCACGGCTTGAATTTTCAAAGTACCGACCAGTGGCGCAGGGATATCTTCGGTTCCTTCAGGGCTTAAATTATCCTTGATCGTCACTCCCGCGGCTACAAGCCTTACCGAAGTGGCGTGCTCTGCCGTCCAATGAACCGTGACAAATCCGTCTTTATAGACTTTTGATTTCGTTACTTTTTCGAGAATAATCGTTGGCGGCTTTGGTTGGGTGTACCACAGGGTTGTCAGAATGAGAAAAATTGCGACCAGGAATGTAAGGTTGAGTGGCGTGAAGAACGGCCGAATTTCTAACTGCCCTTGAGAAGAAGCAACTACACCCTGGTTTGATAAGCTCCTGCCGGTGATGGCAAACCCAATCAGTCGCGTTGAGCCGAACGGAGATCCTTTTTTGGGGTTGACCAAAAAGTCGACATCTTTTTGTTGTCCTGGTCCCAGAACAACCTGTTCCTCGTCAAATTCGTAGGCACAAATATCTTCCGGATCATCAGCAGTGAGCTGAATCATGTGCTCCGAATTTCCCATATTCATGAGCGAAACAGTGAAAATGTTTTGGCGTTTGGTTGGGCTGATGAAACCCTTTTTTGGCGTTACTTCGAGAGTCAAACTAAAGTAAGGCTTGATCGTGAGAACGCCCTGGGCTGAGCGGGTATCTCCGTCGTTGAGTGATCGTACTTTCGCGACAAACGGATAATTGCCAGCAATGCTTTCGCTAAAACGGGGAGGCTTGAAAAAGACTTTGACGGACTGTTTTTCGCCCGGCTTTAATTTAACGACCGGAACCGGAATTGCAATCCACTCGCCATCAACGCCTTCGATGCTGACTTCAACTTGATCGTCGATTTCGCCAAGGTTCTCAACATCAATCGTTAGTGGGGCCGTCGCCCCAGGCTCAACAACAACCATGTCAGAAGAGATATTCGATTGTAAAGCCATCCCTTGTAATAATAGCAGTTTCAGCATAAGGTTCTTAACCTATTTTTAGGTTCAGTAACCAGTAATATGGAACCATGAATGCCGAAGTTGTTTCCGTTGGGACCGAGTTGCTGCTTGGACAAATTGTGGATACCCATGCGGCAACGATGGCGCGAATCCTTGCCGAATGCGGAATTTCGTGTCGGCACCGAGCAACCGTGGGCGACAATCTTGACCGAGCGGTTGAGACTTTAAGGCAGGCTTTAAGTCGGTCAGACGTCGTGGTAACCATTGGTGGCCTCGGTCCAACGGCTGACGATTTGACCCGCGACGCAATCGCCATTGCCCTCGATGACACGTTGGAAATCGTGCCAGAAGTTGAAGAGAAATTGAAGCGATTCTTTGCCCAGCGAGGAGCTCCGTGGGTGGAATCTAATGCCAAGCAGGCTCAAAAGCCAACCTGTGCCGAACTGATTCCTAATCCAAACGGCACGGCTCCGGGATTGGTATGTCGAAAGAATGGAAAAACGGTTTTTGCCTTGCCGGGTCCACGCGGCGAATTCGATCCAATGGCTTACGATCAAGTGAAGCCGATCCTCGAAACTCTGGGTGGCGGTCAAGTCATCCATTCTCGAGTGTTGAGGGTTATTGGAGTGGGAGAGAGTTTGGTCGAAGAAAAGATCAAGCACCTCATGGACTCCGAGAATCCAACCATTGCGCCCTATGCCCAGCCAATGGAGATGCACCTCCGACTGACCGCCAAGGCGGCAACAGTCGAAGAGGCGGAGAAAATCATCAATCCCGCGGATGCGGCAGTACGGGAGATTTTGGGCGAGGCGGTGTACGGCACGAACTTAACCACGCTTGAAGAAGCATTGATCGGCCTTCTCGCAGAGAAAGGCGAGACCATTTCGTGTGCTGAGTCCATGACCGGTGGCGGTCTCTCGGCGCGGCTGAGCATGGTTCCGGGAAGCAGCAACGTCTTTGCCGGTGGAGTTGTGACGTATACGCCATCTGCGAAACGAGTCCTGCTTGATAGCACCGACGAGTTCGTCAATCCAGTTTCCCGCGAAGTCGCCGTGCTGATGGCAGAGTCAATCCGTTCTCAGCTGGGGACTACTTATGGGGTCTCGATCACTGGCAACGCCGGTCCGACATCGGACATTGGAAGTCAGCCGGTTGGGTTGGTCTACATTGGGATTGCTTCGGCAATCGGTACCCATGTCGAGGAATGTAAGTTCCGCGGAATACGCGAAGACATCCGCAAACGAGCAGAACAGACTGCATTGAGACTGGTTCGGGAAGCGGTTTTGAACGATTCTCGTCAACTCCAATAGAAACAAGCTTCGAAGTCCAAAGCGTCCCGAGGATCGGGCCGCACTCCTAAGTGCGCTTTCGTTTCTTACGCGACTTTCGTAAAGTCTCCGTTCAAGATTCGGTCATACGTCCCAGTTTGCACCCATCGCTCTAGCTCCTGAGTTCGATGAACCGGCATAGGATGAGTCATGGTCTTGCCCATCATTGCGAACAGAACAAATTTGCCCAACTTGTCGAGCGAATCCGCGTCTTGATAGGTGCGGGCTTGCTCCATAAACGCTTCTTCATTCAGCTCATGCGAGAGGCGCGACGGGCCAGCCGCAAGCTTAATGAGGGATCGTGTCGCCGTTTTTGGATCCTGACAGACGAGGAGCCCGCCCCGATCCGACGAGAATTCAGCCTGACGAGACCATTCGTAAAATGCGAGAACGAGGGCGTAAGTTGCTACATCGGATGCGCCCATTGTTCGGCGACCCAAAAGGTCGAGCAACGGAAAAAGCAGCGATCCCACTGAGAAGTAGAGGACGTGCTTGGATTTGATGTGAGCCAGTTCATGACCCATGATGAAGTACAGTTCTTCGTCGGTCATGGCGTCAACCATCGAGTTACGGAGCGTGACGTATGGTCGCTCTACTCCACCCGCAAAGGCGTTGGTAAACGGATTGTTAGAGACGTATAGTTCTGGCTCAGGCATATCCATGACTTTTGCCGACTCCCGCATGATGTTGTACAGCGTGGGATATTGGTTGGGTCCGCACCGGATCGAACTGCTCATGTTGTAGCAATACAGCCAACGGTCAATTCCAATTTCATAGAACTTGGCAACAAGCTGAGGCACAAGGGGAAGATTCCTCAATTTGTCGAGGGCCCACTTATCAGAATCACTGACAAATGCTTCTGGGGTTATGCCCGTGAGAATCTTACGTTCGCTCATATGTGAAATAGAATACGATGTTTGGGCAAGTGCGTTGCAAACGTGGGCGTTTTGACCTTATGCGGCTAGCTGTGCTTGCGCTTCTTTGACACTCAGCTTCACGTAAATCGTGCCAATATCTTCAAATTGAAGGGGCACAACCAGAATAGGAACGCCGTTGGTTGGAATACCGACACTGACACCGCGGATTATTTTTGCCGGAGTAAGCTCGACCTCAAGATCAGTTGTGGTAAGCGCGCTTGAGCTACTTTCAAGAAATTTTTGCCCAAGGCCAACGAGGGCATCCGAAACTGTCATGTCGAGAACCCTTAAGCTTTTATTTAAGATGATTTCGGCTAAGTTCATTGCCGTATCACGAGGCAATCCGAACAAGATTATGCCTCGAATGCTCCCGGATATACCCGAAACGATGTTGACGGGACACCGGGTCACAAGATCTTGCATGACGGACAATTCACCCCGACCGACCGGCTTGCCGGTGAGCTTTTCGCTAACTTCAATGGCAGCGTCAACAAAGGGAGCGATGGACTCAAGTTTGATACTGATTTCCCTCGCTATGCCGCTTGGTATGCGGAATCTTCTCCTGGTACGTTGAGCTTGGCAAGAGTTTCATCTAGCCACTCTTCTAATAATTCTTCCTCAAAGCCGAGTCTTTCAAAGGCACCTTCATCTCGTAAGTAGAATGCCCCGTCAAGACCTTCCGAAATCCCCCTGGTTCGAACCAAAATGTCGGCGACATGCAAGATATCGGCGAGCGTGTCAGATTCTTCCAAAACAGATGGGCGGTGATGATATCGAATTGCTTGAGAGTAAATCTTGGGCAAATTCCAGCTCTCGGCTAGAGCCGCGCCAAGCTCGGCATGATCAAAACTTAAGAGCTCTCGCTCCATCTGATCAAAAGGTACTTCGCTCTCTTTGGCTGCCCGAATTAGTTGGTTGAATTCGGCTTCGAGAGTCAAATAGAGGGCAACGGTTCCCATGTCATGCAGTAACGCAATACAAAAGGCCAATTCGGCGTCAACGCCGTCAATTTTTTTCGCAATCGTCTTGCTGAAATGGGCACAACTGATACAGTGGTTCCAAAGTAATTCGGGTTTAAGTCCCTTGCCTTTGAGAGCAATATGAAGCCAAGGAAAACTTGCAGCAACGAGGGAAAGACTTTTTGTTGTTCGCATTCCGAGGACAATGACGGAGTCTTGAACTGAGCTAACTTCCTGGGACATGCCATAAAAAGCGGAATTTGCGAGTCGGAGCACTCGAGCGCTTAAGCTCGGATCCCGTGAAAGAGTGTTTGCCACCTTTAGTGCGCTTGACTCTGCTTGATCGGCAATGCGAATGACCTCGAATGCAACCTCCGGCATCGACGGTAGATCGCTTGCCTTACGAATAATGTCCTTGATGTCCAAAATTTCCCCCTAATCCAGTACACAAGTTTGATCTTGCGTTTTATCAATGTTTGGTTGATGCCATAGGAATTACGGGGTGGGATCGGTACAAATACTAGGACCTTGTGAAATTCGAAAAAATTGGTTTGTTGGGGTTCATGCGTTGAGCTTGGTACACTGTATGCATGGCACCGTTGGACTTTGCACTCGTCCGCCATGCTTTGAACTTGGCCAAGAAAACTGGCATGGACGAAGTAGACCTAGAACTTGGGGATTCTAAATTTCACGCCGTTTTCGATGAGGAAGCGAAGAAACCAGTTGCGCAGGCTCCTAAGCAAACCGCAGCTCAAAAAGCCGAAGAAGCAGTTTCAAACCAAAAATTGATCAAGAGCCACAATGTTGGGATCTTCCGAGATAAGGGAGACATCATGAAAGTTGGCAGTGAAGTTGGAGTTGGCGACGTTGTCGGAGCGATAATCGCACTTGGAATTTCAAACGACGTAGTGTCATCGGTTCAGGGGCGCATAACTGAAGTTAATGTGCTCGATTCTGAGCCGGTCGAGTACGGTCAAGTGATCGCGATAGTGGAGTCAGAATGAGAAGTCGCGGACAAACCTTAGTTGCAAGTCTCATTGTTGTAGCGATTATCCTTGTTTGTGTGGTGATATTCATGAAGGGAACGGGTGATTCGAAGCCACTTGCTAAGGCAGATGGCCGAGGTCAGACCACCTTGGGTAACGCCAAAGCTACGGCAGAAGATATGGTCTGCAAGAGCAATTTGAGTCAGGTGAGAGACCTGCTGAAGGTTCAGAAAGCGACTGATGAAGAAGCAAAGTACGCGACGGTTGCAGAGATTCCTGGAGCGGCGAGCGTCTCGATGTGTCCCGTTGGTAAAGAACCATATACGATGGACGAGGCTGGCAATATCAAATGCCCTCATCCTGGTCACGGAAAATTTTAATGTTAAAGAAAGTCCTAATTGCAAATCGGGGTGAAATAGCCTGTCGAGTCATTCGAGCATGTCGAGAGCTTGGAGTATTGAGCGTCGCAATCTATTCTGAAGCAGATCGCGAAAGCCTGCATGTTAAGCTGGCTGATGAAGCGATTTGTGTTGGAGCCGGCACGAACACCGATTCATACCTCAACCTGGCCAACGTCCTGATGGCGACTCAGATTAGTGGTGCTGAAGCCGTACACCCTGGCTATGGTTACTTCAGTGAGCGAGCAAACTTCGCAGTTGCGCTGAGTGCCCTTGGGGTCAAGTTTATTGGTCCACCGACTTCGGCAATCGAATCAATGGGTGACAAAGCCAGTGCGAAGAAAGCTGCGATCGCAGTCAAGTGTCCAGTGGTTCCAGGATCAGATGGACCCGTTGGCTCTGATATTGAAGCTCTGAAGATCTCAGAAAAAATCGGCTATCCGATTTTGCTCAAGGCCGTCGCTGGTGGGGGTGGAAGAGGCATTCGAAAGGTAAACGCTCCAGAGGAATTGCCCGATGCGTGGAAAATCGCTACCGCCGAAGCGCAAGCGTCATTTGGCTCGGGCGAAATGCTGGTCGAGAAGTTTGTTGAGAATCCTCGGCATGTCGAGATTCAAGTGTTTGGCGATTCATTTGGCAACATGGTTTATCTGGGAGAACGAGAGTGCTCGATCCAAAACCTTCGCCACCAGAAGATCATTGAAGAGGCTCCCTTTGCTCAGTTACCGGAACGGGTTCGAAAGAAGATGGGCGAC
>JBAXBU010000108.1:0-8743 GCA_037141835.1 Armatimonadota bacterium
GGATTTTCTTCAATCGCAGAACTTTTGTCGTGAGTGAGCAATGAATTTACGATGATGACGGAAAACAATAGGGTGAATAGAACCCATACCCACCGCAAACGAGGAAGCGGCGGATCCACTTGTTCGGTAGAAAGGTCGAATTGTACGGGCGGAACTTGCATCGATTTGTTTTCTACGTCCAGAGTACCGCCGGTACACTCCAAGTAATGCGTCTTACGCACATGGTTACTTGCGCTGGTTGAGCGGCTAAACTGGGTCCAACCCAGCTGACGGAGGTTCTCCGTCAAATTCCGCCAAGCCAAAACCCGAATCTGCTCGTCGGTCTGGAAACACGCGACGACGCAGGGGTTTTTCGCGTCTCAGATACCTTGGCGTTGGTGCAGACCGTGGATTTCTTCACCCCGGTTGTCGATGACCCATATGCCTATGGTCAGATCGCAGCAGCGAACTCGTTGAGCGATATATACGCGATGGGCGGCACGCCGCTAACCATCTTGAATATCGCCTGCTTTGATCCTGAATCGGCACCACCGGAATTATGGGCAGCAATCTTGCAGGGCGGGGCGGACAAGTGTATCGAAGCCGGTGCCACCATTCTCGGTGGGCACAGCGTTGTCGACAAAGAGCCCAAGTTTGGTATGGCGGTGACGGGAACAATTGATCCAAGCCGAATGTTCGCCAATACGGAAGCTAAGCCAGGAGACAAGATTTATTTAACCAAGCCGTTGGGAACCGGGATTGTGACGACAGCCGCAAAGTTTGATGACTGCCCGACCGAAACATTGGAGGAGGCCACCGCGAGCATGTCTCGATTAAACGCTGAGGCTGCCCAGTTGGGGCATAAACACAACGTAAAGTGCGCGACCGACATCACCGGCTTCGGCCTAGGCGGACACCTTTTTAACATTGCTCGAAGTTCTGATGTATCAATCGAGATTTTCGCGAATGCTTTGCCGATTTTTTCCGGACTGCGTGAGCTAGTTGACCGAGGTCATACGACTGGTGGTGCAGGACGCAATCGAGCGTTCATCGGTGACATGTGCCACATAGAAGACTCAGTTAAGCCGTGGTTGATTCAAGTCGTTTTTGACCCTCAGACGAGCGGTGGTCTTGCTTTATTCACTCCGGAAGACATTCCGGGAATGACTCCCATCGGAATCGTGGCTGAAGGTTCGGCTTCGATCAGACTAAAGAACGTCCCTTAAGCGGCGCCTTTGGGCAATCACGCGTAGCTTCCTAATAGCTTGAACTTCGATTTGTCGAACTCGTTCTTTCGAAATTTGGAGCGCATCGGCAATTTCATCGGTTTGAAGTCCGTTGCCATTCATCCGGAATCTCAACGACATGACCTTTTGCTCTTTTTCGTTGAGCTCATTAAGGATCATTTGTAGCTCATTGACTACTGCTTCCTTGACCGCCTTTCCTTCAGGATCATGTTCACCATCATCCCGAATGAGACCGGCAAGCGTTGTACCGGAACCGTCACCAATCGGGTTGTCTAGCGAAAGAATATCTTGAGCCGCTCCTATTACGTTGATGAGCTTCCGCTCGGTCATTCCCATCGCTTCTGCAAGTTGCTCGATGGTTGGTTCTGAACCGGTATTTCGGAGATAAGTCTCTTTTTCCTTCTCAATCTTTCGAATTGATTGTGAGATATGGGCGGGCAGACGAATGGATTTGCCTTTGTTGTCTATTGCCCGACCGATCGCTTGTCGAATCCAGTGGGTTGCGTAAGTTGAAAATCGAAAGCCTTTGTCGGGATCAAATCGTTCGGTGGCCTGCATGAGACCAATTGCTCCTTCTTGAATAAGGTCCTCGAGGGGAATATATCGGCAATTGTAGCCCTTTGCGATGTTGATGACTAATCGCATATTAGCTTCAATAAGTCGCTTTCTGGCTTGCCCATCGCCCATTCGAGCGGCTCTGGCTAATTCGGTTTCGGATTCGACCGAAAGCAATGGTTCAAGCGTTAGCCGGCTCAGATAACTTGGAAAGGAATCTTCGCTCTCAAATTGTGATTGTCTCTGGGCTGACATTATTGCTCTTTATCGAGGGTGGCAGACTTGTGTCTGAACTTATGACGCATGGCTTTGCTTGCATGTTCTGTGCCAAGACGAAATAATTTGCTTCTTTAGTTTTTTTGACGCCTTGAACACCAAAGAAGTTTCATTGGTAATTCATTTCAATTGTGGAAGGGTTCCATCAAATTGACTGCCTATCACCAGTAATTTTCAACTATTTTGACCAAGTTCAATTCTATAATTCAATCGGAGACGCATGAACGAAGAAGCACTAGTAAACCGCCGAATTTCTGATTGGAAGCGTCTCGAGGAACTTTGTGTCCGTTCGGATGTACGGATGCAGTCCCTCGGTAATCACGAAATTCTTGAATTTGTCCGCCTGTATCGGCGGGCCTCAACTGATCTTTCGCTCATTCGAACCAGAAGCGCCAATGAACCGCTGACGATCTACCTCAATAATCTGGTTGGTCGGGCGCACGGAATCCTTTACAAGCGAATTCCAAAACCAATCGGAAACGTTATCGGTGACATGGTTCACGAAACGGCCAGGACTTTTCGCCGAAATAAAGTCTACTTTTGGGTTTCGTTTTTGATTTTCTTTGGCTCGACGCTTTTTGCTTACTTCTTGGTAACGAAAGACCACTCTTACTTGACCTATTTCACCGGAGGAATGGACGGCGTTTTTGATGACTGGAAGAAGGGATCTCATGAACAACGAGACGTCGGCACCAGTGGTTTCATGACGTTCTTTTATGCCGGCAACAATCCGAAAGTCTCGATTATTGCGGGTGCAGTGGGAGCTGGAACGATGGGTTTCTATTCGATAGCCATGTTGTTTCAAAATGGCGCAATCCTTGGTGCGCTCGCCAGCGAAATGCAATCGGTTCACAAGTTGCCATTTTTGATTAGTTCAATTGCCCCTCACGGCGTCCCAGAACTCAGCGGAGTGATCTTTGCTGGAGCCGCCGGGCTAAGATTCGGATGGGCGATTCTGGTTCCCGGTATCTACTCACGCGGTGAATCGTTAAGGAGATCGGCTAAGGACGGGGTGACGATGATTGTTACCGGAGTTTTCCTTTGCTTTATTGCCGCTCCAATAGAAGGGTTCTTTAGCTTTAGCCCAGCAATTCGTCAGGAAATCAAATTTGCCTTTGCCTGCGTAACGCTCGTCGGATGGATTTTCTTTTGGTCATTTTTTGGAAAGGAAACAAATCCAGAACTCGTGCCGTCTGAAACAACTTAAATGCCTCACATTAAACTTCAAACAACCAGCGATGTTGTTGAAAACCAGGATCTCGTTGAAATCTTGGAGCGGCTGGTCGCAAAACTAGCTTCCTTTGAGACGATTCATTCGCACGCCATCAAGGCCTATCATAACCTCCAACACACGTGGCTAATTGGTGAGGGCGGTCCTCACGGTTTTATTCACTGTGAGGTGGCAATACTCGACGGTCGACCTCAAGAATTGAAGAAAACGATTGCGGACGGGATGTACGCCGAACTGTTAGAGTGTTTTGCCGCATCTCGCGACAGCAAGGAAGCTGGGATCACGCTCGAATTGCGAGAGATGGATCATTTGACGTATCGGAAATAGGATTCTTACGCACATCTAACGCCTAGTTCTCAGAGTTAAACAGTTCCCAAACAAATTTCAAACATATACGGCTAATAATCCCACCAGCGAGCCCAGGCTCGCTTAAGGAGAAAAAGCTAATGATCAATCGCAACAAATTTATTGCAATGGGCTGTGGCTTGTCGTTCACGGTGTTCCTGCTTGGAGCTTGTGGAGGATCAAGTTTCGATTCGCCCTTTGCGATCATTACTTTGCCCGATGACCTAGGGGCACCAAAGTACAAACTTGGTGACCGCTTGGAAAGTCTTTCGGGCACAGACCAGGTGGCGTTCAACGATGGATTCAACGCCTTCTTATCTTCAGAAGATAAGGCAGACGGACTTGGACCCGTGTTTAATGGAGAGTCATGCTCTCAATGTCATGTTCAAGGCGCAGTTGGGGGAGCAGGAAACGATCTCCAGCTAACCCGCGTCACCCGAATTGGGGGTATGCGAAATGGACTCTACAGCGACCTAGAGGATTTGGGTGGTCCTGTCTTACAATCGCGGTCCCTGAAGGAGTTTGATCCGAGCTATCCGATCTCCGCAGAAGTAGTTCCGACAGGAGCTCAGTTTGTCTCTCATCGGATCACTACGCCACTTTTCGGTGCGGGTCTTATTGAGGCGATCCCGGATGCGACCATTATTGCCCGAACAAATATGAAACTTCCGGACGGCGTGGCTGGAGTTGCAAATATGGCGTTCAATCCAGAAACAAACCACGTTGAGGTTGGCCGTTTTGGATGGAAGGCTCAATTATCGAGCTTAACCATATTTTCGGGTGACGCATACCTGAATGAAATGGGTATCACGACTCCTTTGTTCCCGTCGGAGAATCTGCCTCAAGGACATCCGATTGGACCGGGGCTTGATGTTGCTGGTGACCCAGAGGACGCAGAAGATGTGGAAGCTTTTGCATCGTTCATGCGATTTCTCGCTCCTCCAACTCGCGCAGTCTTGTCGGTCAATGCCAAGAAAGGTGAAGTTCTGTTTAGTCAATTGGGTTGCGCAAACTGTCACGTTCCTTCGATGAATACGGGTCCGAACGCAAATGCTGCATTGAGCAACAAGGATGTCAACCTTTATTCGGACCTTTTGGTACACAAGATGGGAAGTCAACTAGCGGATGGAATCATCCAAGGCAAGGCAACTGGAGAGATGTTCCGGACTGCCCCACTCTGGGGGCTTTCGAAGCGTGTCTTGTTCATGCATGACGGTAGAGCAACTTCCTTTGAAGGGGCGATCATGACGCATGGTGGAGAAGCAGAGAAAGCCAAACAGCGATTCAATTCGACGAAAACAGCTGACCGGTCTGCTTTGATTGAGTTCTTGAGTTCGTTGTAGGGCGATTAGTTAGACGCTATGTGCTTCGCTAAAGAAGCACATAGCCAGCGATATCGGTATCCGGGAAGTCTTCGTCTCCACGAGCTCTTCGAAGACCCCTGAGTTCTCCACGGTGATAGGTTCCGTGGTTTATTACATGTTGAGCCATCCAAGAGATGGTCATTTGGTACGGCTCCCCCGTTGTTCTTTTGTATTCGATCACTTCTTCAAGGTCTCGACCATCAAGAATGTCCATCCACATTTTGTGTAGCTCGTCAATGGTGGCTTGATCGATGTCAGGCTTTGGCATTTCCGTGACTGAGATTCCGTGACAACGAAGGGCCCATGCCTTTGTGGAAGCCAAAATGTGCTGAAGGATCTTTCGATCCTCTTCACCCGCGTTGGTTCGATTGAGGCAGTCGAGCCACTGCTCGTTTGCCCATTTGTTGTATTCCATTCCGCGGCGAAGATAATTCATCGTTGTTCCCATTTAATTCTACTGTTGTCAGATTCAAGTAATCTCATCCAAATGCCAACTCGCGCCGACGCCCTTGAGCTCGTTAAGCTCCATACCAATAGTGATTCTTTGATTCGACATATGTTTGGGGTGGAGACTTGCATGCGGTGGTATGCCAAGAAACTCGGTCAGGATGTTGATTTGTGGGGCATGGTTGGACTTCTGCACGACTTTGACTATGAGGCTCACCCAACCGAGCATCCGATGTGGGGAATTGAGCTATTGAAAGCGACATCTTATTCGGAAGAAATCACTCGGGCGATTGCATCGCACTGTCCGGAAAGGACGGGAGTTGAACCTTCGACATTGATGGAGAAGTATCTCTTTGCCTGCGACGAGCTAAGCGGTCTGATTACCGCGGTGACCTATGTTCGACCAAGTCGGTCCATTCACGATGTCGAAGTGAAGAGCGTGTTGAAGAAGCTCAAAGAAGTTTCCTTCGCCGCCGGAGTTAACCGGGACGATGTTGCGAAAGGTATCGAGATGATCGGACTTGAGCGGGACGAGCATATTGGCAACATGATTGAAGCGATGCGAGAGAACGCGGTGGAGCTTGGACTCCAGGGGATCGAGGCCTAGGGGCATGACTTCGGTTCAAACCAACCATCTAAAGATGGAAGAGATGATGCGATATCTCGGTATTTCGACCGACGTTCAAAGATTTGTCCTTGACCTAAGTCATTCAAAAATACCGTGGGAGAATTTGTCAGAACAAGTTTGTCAGCTTTCCCAGACAATAACAGACAAATCCCAACCCGACGAGAAGGAATTGAATATGTCCCTCAGCACAGTTTTTGATGAATTCTTGATGCTTCCCGTTGATGTCTGCATACCACCTACTTTTGCGGAGCCGACAGAGAAATCTGTCACAGACGTGCTAATGCATCTGAAGCACTTTCACAGGTTTCTCGGAGCAATAGGACAATTGGATTGCCCCACCGCATATAAGATCAAGGCGATCCAGTGTCAGAGTCACCTACACACAATTTCGGCAAACTTACCGCTGGCCGTTTGCTCGGCAATCACGATGGGCTTACATAAAAGCATATTCGATTCAACCCTTCACCTTGTAAATACAGTGCCACTATCCGACTCTGAACTCGAGGAGCTTCGGGCAGCAGTTAGTTTTGCTTCGCCGTCCTTTGAGCGCTCGCTCATTGGCGAAATTGGCTACACATATTTTTCTCGCTTTTGCCGAACTGACAGCGAGTTAATCAATGAATGGAAGAGCCTCATAAAGGAGAGCCCAAGCCTCAAGCCTTTCTATCGCCGTGTGCTCATTAGAAGAGCTCTACCATTTATTGACCCAACGGTACGAAACATCTATTTTGAACAGATTTGCCACTGTCTCTCAGTGTATCGGTCAGATCGCTCTCGATTTCAGAGCCATGAGATTCTTGGCAAGGCGTCTTTGAAGAAAGCCTACATAGACTATTTTCTGGGTCCCACCTTCCATATCCTTGAGCAATCATTACTTTTTGAGTCAAGTCTAAATCGGATCAATACCTGGTTATCTATCACGCTAGAGATGATTGGGGACGACAATCAACCTTCGACCAACCTTCGAGGTGAATGGGGTTCAATTGAAGTTAGAAGGACAGCATCCGAAGTTCATTCCCACCTTTTCTTGACCTCACATAACTGTAAGCCGCTTGAATACGTGATTCATACTCCGAAGCCGCTCAACTAGCGCGGTATTCTTCACGACATGGCGAAACCAAGACCCAATCCTCCTTTCCCATGGATCGTATTCCTGCTTTTGGTTGTGTCATTGGTTGTGTTTTGGATTTTGCCGAACCAACGTCCGCCGAGTGAGATTTATCTTAACTATCATCCTGCTACCAAGAACTCAGCGAACGACGCGCCCTGAGGTACCTTTATAGCGTGCTGACAACCCTCTTCATCGCCACTAGTTTGGACGGATACATTGCTGGTCCCGACGATGATGTTTCATGGCTGTTCACCGATGCCGACTATGGGTTTGATGAATTCTATTCCACGGTTGACACGCTCATCATGGGACGCGGAACCTACAGCGTGCTTCAACGCATGGGACGCTGGCCTTACCATGACAAACGAACCATGGTTGTCACCCGAAGTGAAAAGCTTGAGATCACCACACCCAATACGGCTTACTTCAATGGCTCACTTCCTTCGCTTGAAGAGCTGCTGAATGAACAGGGCGTCAAGCGATCATGGTTGGTTGGCGGCGGCGAACTGGTTGCCAGTTACCTCAATGAGCATTTGGTTGAAGAAGTAGTAGTTTCAGTTCACCCCGTTTTGCTTGGAAAGGGCGTACCTCTTTTCCCAACTAGTATTCCGAGCACTCGACTTGAGTTATTGGCGGCTGAGTCTTATGACAGCGGATTGGTCCAGCTAAAGTACAAGATTAAGGCTTCCTAGGTTTTAGTTATTCAGTTTTCAAAGAGCATGGATCGACGACTTTTGGTCGCGATTTAGTGGCAAGGGCGTGAAGTTTGTAGTCCCGTCCCCCCGGCTGCTTCGCAGCGCCAGCGGGATGTCGCATAGACTCCATTGGCTGAGGTTTGCTTCGGAAATCATTAGTTCCTCCTTCGTCAATCCTCCTTCGTCAAGGCACTACGGCGGACAGGGGCACTACGGCGGACAGAAGCACTTCGGCGGACAAGTTGGTAAAGAATTGAGTCTGAATTCTTATTTTTTTCAAAAGTTTTCAGTTTTGTGAAGGACCCTGGGTAGACAATTGCGGGATAAGAAGCTTGAACTGAAACTATTAAACTTTTCATTTTGTAGTCCTCGGTTGAAGAAGCTGTCAGCTGGCCACCGAAAGAGAAGAGTTGCGAAGGGCAGGGCGAGTACAACAAGGAACTTCCGCGCACTTTCAAGAGGGGTCGTCCCGCAACGGGACGAAGCTGAAACTTCACTCACATGGCAGTCGCTGTTCGTGAGCGGGTAGGAGCGACCGTGACTCGGACAGTTTCCGTTTCTTACCCAGCCCTTCATGGCTGATTGTCGCCGGGGCTCCAAAAGCCATTCTGACTGGGCTAATGGTACAGCCGCTCCTTCGGAGCTGTTCCTGGGAAATTGGGAGTCTAGGATGTGATCTTGAAGGTTGGAATTGAGGATTGAGGATCTGGTGAAGGGTGAAGGCAAACTGGTTTGGTAAAGAATTGAACCTAAATTCGGAAAATTTCATTTTTTTAGCACTTTTCGCTGGGCTCGAAAATGACGATCGGGAGAACACTTTTGCGTTATCATACTCCAATATACGCTTTATTTCTATTTTTGTTCA
>JBAXBU010000109.1:0-8647 GCA_037141835.1 Armatimonadota bacterium
AATCAAGGACGATGGCTTGTTGATCCTTACTCAGCAAAAGCCTTGGGAGATCGAATCTTTACCCTTGGCATTAACCGATACATTTTCCATCGCTACGCTCATCAACCTTGGCTCGACCTTGAACCTGGAATGACAATGGGTCCATGGGGAATGAATCTTGATCGAACCATCACATGGTGGAACCAGGGTGAAGCCTGGATGAAGTACATTACCAGATGCCAATTCTTGCTTCAATCGGGTCGATTTGTTGCTGACGTCGTCGCGTTTACAGGCGAAGAAGGTCCGAACGATCTGCCGATGATGAAAGGCAAAGAGATTCCGGAAGGTTACGACTATGACGGTTGCGATGCCACAGTCTTGCATCAGATGAGGGTGGAGAACGGTCAAATTGTGCTACCAACCGGAATGCGCTACCGAGTTTTAATGTTGCCGCAAAGCAAAGTCATGACCACTAGGACCATTCGGAAAATTGCCCAATTGGTTAACGACGGTGCGATCGTCGTCGGTCCAGCACCCGAGAAGTCTCCTAGCCTGGCGGACTATCCAGCAGGCGACCAAGAAATCTTGCGAACGGCCGCTCAGGTTTGGCAGTCCAGTGCAAATCGCCATGCTTATGCCAACAAAACGGTTCGACAAATCCTTGTCGACAAGCAGATTTCACCAGACTTAACATCGACCCGACCGGTGAACTGGATTCACCGAGTTGATAAGGGAGCGGACATTTATTTTGTTGCCAATCCGACTTATCGTCCGGTTGACATTGATGTTTCGTTCCGAATTGGAGACCGCCAACCTGAACTTTGGAACCCTGAAACGGGTGCCATGGAAAACGCTCCGGTCTGGCGAAATGAGCAAGGACGGACGACAGTTTCGATGCGAATGGAAGCCGCCGGTTCAACTTTTGTTGTATTCCGAAAGGCTCCGGTTAAGAAGCACCTTACTGCCTTGACATGGCTTGGCGAAAGTGACAAGGAACCCAAGATGCCCAAGATCGAGATCCTTTCGGCTCGATACCAAGCAACGGATGGTAGCGGTGGCGTCGATGTTACGGAGAAGGCAAAATCCCTCATGGCTCATGGCGAGACGAGTCTTGAGGCGACCAATTCGAACTTCGGGGACCCAGCATTCAACCATGTCAAGCACCTGTTGGTGGTTTACACCGTTGATGGAAAGCGTTTCGAACGAAAGATCAGCGAGAACGGATCCTTGGAATTCATGCCTCAGCTTCCCGACAACGCGGTTCCAAACTTCTTGATGGTTGACGGAAAAATTCAGCCATGGAAGCCAGGAAAGATTCGATTTGCGATGTCGGACGGAACAACCGGAACGGTTGACAGTAAGCCTACGAATGTTGTGGTCAATGTTCCTTGGAAGGTCACGTTCCCACCTCAAAAGGGTGCTCCCGCTTCGATTACGTTGGACAAGCTCATCTCTTGGTCGGACTCGACCAACGCTGGGGTGAAGTACTTCTCCGGAACGGCGAAATACGAGACAACTTTCACTTACTCAAGCAAGGATGAAATCACGTGGTTGGATCTCGGCAAGGTGAAGAACTTCGCGGAAGTTGAGCTCAACGGACATAAATTTGATACGTTGTGGAAGGCTCCTTTCCGACTTGACGTTTCGAAATTTCTGAAGTCAGGAAGCAACTCGTTGGTTGTGAAAGTGACCAACCTGTGGCCGAACCGGCTGATTGGTGATGAACAATTTCCACCTCAAGCTAAGTATAACGGTGGTCCGATTACAGAATGGCCTCAGTGGATATTGGACGGCAAGCCACGACCCGCTTCGAACCGCATTGGGTTTGCAACGTGGAAGTTCTACGACAAGGACTCTCCTTTGCTAGATTCCGGTTTGATCGGTCCGGTTCGGCTTGTTTCTCCAAAGTCGATTGATCCGAGATCAGCACGAGGAAATCGGATTCGATAAGAGCCCTTTGAGCCAAGAGATTCATTCTTTTGGCTCAAGTCCTTTTGCTATGTTCGACCCACGATTCCCGCTTTCATGTTAGGATAAGACCATATGCTTGGCTCACTGTTTGGACTTGTTTTGGTGGGAACATCTCATCATAAATTGGAACAGTTTCCGGTTCGCTGGTTCTATGTTCAGACTAACTTAGCTGTCGCGGCCAATGTGGACAGCCTTATTTCAGTAATGGAAAGAGCGAAGAAGGCAGGCTATAACGGGATGGTTATTACCGACTCAAAGTTCTCGATTCTCGACAACGTTTACAAACAGTACTTCGTGAACGCTGAGCGGGTCCGTCTGAAGGCCGATGAACTTGGTCTTTCTGTTACTCCCGCAGTGGCGGATATGGGTTATTCGGGAGGATTGCTCTCCCACGACGTCAACATGATTGAAGGTCAACCGGTGAAGAAGATGTCCTTTGTCGTTCAAAAAGGTGCTTTGGCGCCTGAGCATTTTGTTACTTATTCCAATTCCGGTCTTGAAGAAGTCAATGGTGACAAACTGGTTGGGTTTTCCTATCAAGATGGTCCCGGAGAGTCTTCTTTTAGCGACACCGCGATTAAGCATAGTGGAGCACGGTCAATTCGATTTGAAAACTTGAAGGGGAATGCCCGGGTCATGCACCCACTAGTGGTTCGCCCTTGGCAGCAGTATCGGGTTCGCTTTTGGCTCAAGACTGAGGGCATGGCTCCAGCAAGCGAGTTTCGTTGCTTTGCGATGGGTGAAGGCGGAAAGGTCTTGAGTTTCATGGATACCGGCGCCAAGGCGACGCAAGACTGGACCGAGCATACGGTGATTTTCAACAGCCAAGAGTTCTCGAAGTTGACTCTTTATACCGGACTCTGGGGCGGTTCGGCGGGCAAGTTTTGGCTGGACGACATTTCAGTTGAGGAAGCTGGATTTCTCAATGTTTTACGTCGACCGGGGACGCCGATTAAGCTCGAGTATGAGAACGGTCAGGTCTTGAAAGAAGGAGAATTGGTCGAGAAGGTCGAGGACCCAAAGCTGGGAACGAGTCCGTGGATGGGCGAATACACCTTTAACCATTCCGCTCCGCTGATTAAGGCGAAATTGCCAGAAGGAACGCGGGTGCTAGCTTCGTTTAGCCATGCGGTTGCCACGGATAGCGGCAAGACTACCATTTGTCCAAGTGAACCGAAGACAATGGAGATTTTGAAGGATACATTCTCTCGAGTTGCCGCAGTTTGGAAGCCCAAAAGTTTGTTTCTGGCTCATGATGAGATTCGCGTCGCGGGTCAATGTCCGCTATGTGTCGGAAGCGGTAAGACTCCGGGACAATTGTACGCCGAGAACCTTCGACAGTGCATTGCGCTGAGTCGTCGAACGGTGCCCGGCGGCAAGACCTTGGTGTGGAGCGATATGTTCGACCCTTTTCATAACGCGGGAGACAATTATTACCTGAGCAACGGAACCTGGAAGGAGTCATGGAAGGGCCTCGATCCGAATGTGACGATCATGAACTGGAACTCAGGGAAGCCAAAGGAGAGTTTAGGATTCTTTGCTGGATTGGGTTGTCACCAGATTTTGTCTGGCTTCTACGACGCACCAGTCGATAACATCAAACCTTGGCTAGCCGCTGCTCGCAACGTTAAGGGGATTGACGGCGTGATGTACACGACCTGGGTCGGGGATTATTCCCAACTTGAGGCTTTTGCGAAAGTGGCGTTTAACAAATAGCTATCAGCTATCAACTTCTAGTCATTATGTCGACGAGGCACACTGTCGCAAAACGTAATGACTTTTCAAGGTATGAGTTTCTTCCCTTAGTTCATTCTAAGATTGTTTACAACTTGGATAAATCCTATTTTACTTTTTAGGCATCTCACTCACAACTCCCCGCTAAAGCCGGAGCCTTGTTTGCGCTATCGGGAATTGTCCCCTCACCCTAGTGACTCGACAACTATTCACTGGTTTCTCGCAGGCTCTCTTCGTTCGAGCCAGTGGTCGGAACCAGTGCCACACAAGATAACCCCGCCCACTCCAGTGGCTCGCCGATAGTTGTGGACAGGCCTTGGCTAGCGGTTCTAGCTAGGGTTCCGTCAAGACAATTCTGCTACTTTTTAGGCGGCTCAGGTGCATTTAGATACTGAACTATAAATGGCCTTTCTTTTGAAAGAAGTTCTTTTTTCCACTTCGTTTGCAAATCTATTGCGTCCTTACTCGCCGCATCACGGAAAACCAACTCTTTTAAGAAGATCCACTTGAACGGTTCTTCAAGACTATTGTATGCCGTCCGTATGCTCCCAGCCCCAGTCACAGGCAACCCGTTTCCAGCATGCAATCTGTAGTGCCATGCGACTGCGGAACGTGGATCATGGGAGAGCGAATCCGAAATTAGTGCCTTTCCTCGAGCTATAGCCGGATCTTCTGTCTCGAATACCGATCCTTCTATCCATTGAACTTTTCCATTTACAGTAACTGGACGTTTTTCGAGACGGGCAGGTGGGTCCGTTCTCATCCTGAGGCTGGGAGCACAGGTAATGAGCCACCAGCCTTGCAACAGTCTCAGCTTTGGATTTTCAAATTGCTTGTCTGCAATTCGGTCAACCCTAGCTCCATATCTTCCCAAAACTACATTTGTTATCTGCTTCCTATTGCTTGCGTGCAAAAGCAGGCATGAATAAAATATGGTTGCAACCTCCGTCTCTTCTTTTTTGACGGTGTATCGATCAACTGCGTCCGTAAACTTGCGGTACAAGGCATCACCATTTTTAGCATTAAGGACCTCCTCACACTTTCCAATGATCGGGTCTCCTTTCGACTGGAGGCATATGAGGGCAGCCAACGCTCCGATACTCGTCATGGCCAAACGCTCGGCGATGACATTGGACCGGTATTCCAAGTGAACGCCTCAGAATACTTGGATAACTCAAATTCGGCTCCGTCTTGAATGTAACCATTATTTCCGTACCGTTCGAACATGTATTTCGTCACAGTTCCCTTAGGTAAGTCCCAGAACTCAAGGTACGTATTCTCAGGTACGACCCAGTCTCCAGTTATCGAATATTGGTGTGTCATCGTAACACTGCCACTCTTTTTAAAAGAACCTCCGAAATGCAAATCTATCATTTTGATCGGAAATCCAATACTTCCATCGCCCGACGCTTCCCAACCCTTTGTTGATGTTACGGTACTGCTAAATGCCACTGAAAGTTTCTTAGTCGTTGGCGCATCTATACGAAGTAGGGACATCGGATCGTGGCTTCCAGTGTAATCCGGAAATGTCTCGTGTACTTTATATAGTTTAGTACTAGCAGCCTCGCCCTTGGAGATTGGATTCTCAGCCATTATGTGAGCCGTCATTTTATAAACACATGAGTCGCTGATCGAATTTACCGAATCAGTAGCACTTAGAGATGCTGAGAAGGCTGTTTTCGCTGGACTCATGTTATCATCCCCCATCACGAGCGTGTCTCCCGCCGCAAAACCGAGAAGAGTTAGCCAGCTTGATGAAGCGGTGTTGCCCGGAGGAGCCTTGCTGACAGAGAAATTGCCACTTGTGTTGAACGTACTCCACGGTCCAAAAATAGATGCTTCCATTGTAGTTGCGAAATCCCAGTCGTTGCCATTCCACAGAGTCGGCGTAGAAATTACGGAATCGCCGTAAATTACTCCATCTCCCCCTCGTGCAGTTACTTCATCATCTTCCAATAAATTGCTCACTGGTTTTGGGCCCGTCGACTTCAATACTCTTCTAAAAGTCTCTCCTCGATCGGAGGAAATTGAAACTGCCCAAGGAGACTCATTGGAGTTTAAAGTAGCCATCACGCTAATGTAACCCACACCAGACGCAGAACCTTTCAGGGTCGTTTGGAAAGTCACAGACCCGTTACTAACTTTATATTTACGATATCTTGTTCCTGAGGAACTGTACGAAGTCATGGACCCGTACGGACTGTTAGTAGACGTTCCTCCAGTTTGCGGATGCCCAAGCCATCATCAGCGCTTGCCGCCCCTTCGCCGTAAAGCGCCTGGGAGAACGAGTTCCCAGTTATTGCTACCTTGACTTCGGTAGGGGCAGGGGCGCTCCCAGTCCAGGTGTAAGTGGTTTTAACTTTTAGATTGAGGTCCAAACTAGAAGTGAGAATTGTAGGTAAGTTTGCCCCAGGCGGGGTATATGAAGCCCCTGCGCCAGCCGCATTAAAAGTAGGAGTCGAAAACGGCTGCGCGAACATCGCCATTCGATCGATGGTTACTGGCGTGGCCGTTTGTCCGCCACTTGGCAGATTATTAATTTGCCATCCGTGGTATATGCAAGAACCAGAACAACTGTAGCTTATCACCCATCCTGAAATGCCTCCGCCTCCGCCCGTACTACCTCCACCACCCGTAGTGCTGCCACCGCCACCGGCACCATTCTGCGAAAATGCCGTGCAATAAAGTGTGATAAGAATGCCTATGAGTATGGATTTGATTTTTGATCGATTCATCATTTAGCCCTATGGGCAATAATACAACAACTATTGCAAAAATGCAAACATAAATTTATGTTAAGTAAGTTACTGTTACATGGAACCTTAGAAAGTTTTATCCTGACGCACATAGATTAGAACCAGCATTTCTTCCAAAACGGACCCATTGGCAAGGAACGAGGTCTCAGGCAAAATTTCGTGAAATACCTTATCAGATTGCAGTTAGCAGGCAACAGTTTGGGACAAGAAATGGAATCTGGATGATCAGGTTCCGCCGTAAGTGGGATAATTTTTCAAACTGTCGGAACCGGAGGTGGTCTGCATACCCGGCAATCTACCGCTGTTCGTGCCAAAAAGCTTTAGGCGTACGTCAATGTCAATCCTTCCGGAATAATCATCGACCCAGAATTCGAATTGCACCAACCTGGATTCAACGTTATACAAACTTGAATAACTTTATCAGCGCATGAAAACGATTTTGAACTTAGCTTGCTCATCTTATCTTCAATGCCGGGAGCTAGCAGTGTGAAGCCAAAAGCTGTTTTGGGCACGTATTTAAAAAATGGCGGCTCAATTACGCCGTCGGTGAAACGAATTCTTCGGGGGCTTCGGCAGGAACTGATGCTTTTAGCTTCTCAACCTTTTCCATGAACGCTTTCATCGGACGTTCTTCGAGGTTGGCTTCGCCACCAGCCAACATTCGAGCCAGAGCGGCACATTCGGCCTTGCTGAACGAGACGGAACCGAGGATGTGCTCTTCGAACGCTTCGTAGGCAAATGGGGCAACCGCTTTGGCGCATTGGGCGAGGGCTTCGGCGTAGACGCGAATCTCGTATTGTGCGTGGGGGTCCATTCGAAGGCGAATAAAGTGAAAAAGATTGTGGAGGTCGATCTGCCAATACCACTCGGTGTAAAGCGAGACGGGGAGGTTGGTACGAGCAAGCTCACGGGCAACACCTTTCTCGATCATGCCGGTGTATTCCGTGTAGGCTTCCTTTTGATCCTGCTCCATTTGCTCGATGATCGCCATGGCTTCTTCAAATGGAAGCGAATCGGCTCGGCCCTGCTTGTTGTTTGAGCTTTGGAAGGCGACCTGCTGAGGTTCTGGCACATAGAACTCGTCCTTCATGATGCTGTACCGACCCGAGATTTCGTTGAGTCGAGCCGTTCGATGCCGAATCCATTGGCGAGCAATGAAGATGGGCATCTTGCAATGGAACGTGAGCTGGACTTGTTCGAATGGGCTTGTGTGCCAATGTTTGATCAAATAGTGAATCAGGGCACGATCTTGTCGGACTGACTTGGTGCCTTCCCCGTAGCTAACTCGGGCAGCCTGAACAATTCGCTGATCACCACCCATGTAATCAACCAAACGGACAAACCCCTTATCGAGAACCTTAATTTCTTGATCAAGGAGAGCTTCGGCTTCGGGGACGGTCGTTCGCGGCATGAAGAGGAAATTTTACTTTAACTGATCGACCAGGATAACGGAATCGTAGACTTCCACCTCAGGATTTTCATCAATCATCCGCAAAATATGTTGAAGGACCTTTTCGACCTGAACGGCTTCTGCTCCAGTGAGCGATATTCCGATAACGGCGTTTCCGTGCAGATCATGGTCACCAACCTCGTTGGCACTGACGTGGAAGGCATTGCGGATCTTTTCGATCAGTTTTCGAGTAATCGATCGCTTGTCTTTCAGCGATTTTGCGCTAGAAATTCGTAAATCTGCCCGTAAAACCCCGTAAATCACACTAAATTCTAACAGATCACTTTACGTTAAAGAGCGATATAATAGGTTCCATGCGACGAGCATTCACTTTAATTGAACTTCTTGTGGTAATTGCAATTATTGCTATTTTGGCCGCTATTTTATTCCCTGTTTTCGCGCAGGCCAAAGAGGCCGCTAAGAAGACTCGTGCCCTTGCCCAGATGAAGCAACTCGGTTTGTCGCTCATGATTTACTCGGGCGACCATGACGATTACTTTGTTCCTGCTTCCGGTCGAACGACCAACCCAGCCGATACTCCGGTCATTTGGACTCAAGGTCTTCAGCCTTACGTTAAGAACAACGACATCTTCATTTCGCCAGCAGCCAGTGACTCAACTTACGCTACCGACTGGAATGCAAGACGCAACCAGAGTGTTGGCTACAGCGACGCAACGGGCGTAGACCCGAACAGCACTGCAGTCATGGGTGCAGCTGGACCAGGAACCGAAGGGTTCACCAGCGCAGCATCTTTCTC
>JBAXBU010000110.1:0-8620 GCA_037141835.1 Armatimonadota bacterium
GGTGTTTGTGGCATTGAGCTCGGTAAGTTGACCAAGACTCCGTTTATCAATTTTGTTCCCGGAGTCCTCGTTGGATATATGGTCTTTGTTTGGGGAAGTCAGCCTGATCCGATCTTGCCCCTCATTTTCGCGCTTTTGGCTATTCCTTTCATCATACTATCGATCTTGAAATCTTGGAGTTACTTTGGTTTAATTTCAGGAACGGTATGGGCTTGTGCTTCTTTTAGTTGTTTCTATCAACTTGCTTCTTCGAAATCACCTTCAATATGGCCACTTTTGATGACTGCTGCGATCCCGATCTGGTGCGGTGATACCGCCGCCATCTTCGTCGGCAAGGCCTTCGGCAAGCATAAACTTGCTCCGTCAATCTCGCCCAACAAGACCTGGGAAGGGTCGATTGGCAATCTCCTTGCCTGCGTCGGGGCCGCCCTAGCACTCGGGGCGATCTTCCACTATCCGATGCTACTGATGGTCCTGCTCGGCCTCAATTGCGGGATCCTTGGCCAAGCGGGAGATCTCTTCGAGAGCTGGCTAAAACGCAAAGCTGACGTCAAAGATAGTGGCAACATTCTGCCGGGCCACGGCGGACTGCTTGACCGCCTAGACAGCTTGATGGCAACCGCCCCAATCTCGCTTCTTATTCTTCAATCACTCGTGGTTCCGGGTACACCTAAATAACGTGCCAATCATCGAAGCCCACCAACTGTGCAAGACTTACACCTCCAACAAGCGAGGCAAAGGATTTGCGGGCGCAATCAAGGGACTGATCAAGCCCGAGAAGGTCGAAGTTAAGGCGGTTACTGACGTCAACCTGACGATTGAAGAGGGCGAAATTGTCGGTTTTCTTGGTCCTAATGGTGCGGGAAAGACTACGACGCTAAAGATGCTGACCGGTATCCTTTATCCCTCTTCGGGAACCTGCTCGGTGATGGGTTATAAGCCAACCGATCGCAAGCCCGAAATGCTACGCAAGATTTCGCTGGTGATGGGCAACAAGCAACAGCTTTGGTGGGACCTTCCCGCTATGGACTCGTTTTTGGTGTTCAAAGAGCTGTACGAGGTTCCTGACGCTCTTTATAAGCGACGCCTGGACCAGCTAGTGGAAGCATTACAGATTTCAGATAAGGTCGATACTCAAGTACGCAGGCTCTCGCTTGGCGAGAGAATGAAGTGTGAGCTAGTCGCGGCTTTGCTTTATGCGCCCAAAGTCATGTTCCTTGACGAACCAACGCTGGGACTCGATGTCGTCTCTCAGAAACGCATTCGGGAGTTCTTACAAGAGTTGCACCGGGAGGACGGATCCACCATCGTCTTAACCAGTCACTACATGCAGGACGTCCAAGAACTTTGTCCACGCGTTGTTATTATTGACCACGGAACCGTGTTTTACGACGGCTCACTTGAAGACCTTTCGTCGAAAGATCAAGGTGAAAGTCAGATTCAATTACAGCTTGAAACAGACGCAAACTCGGATGACCTGGCTCGATTTGGCACTGTCGTTTCAGTAGACGGAAACACGGCTTGCTTGACTGTTGCTCGAGCCGATGTCCCTTCTGCTTTGTCTGGACTACTAGCAACGTATAAAGTTCAAACGCTTTCGGTTGAAGAACCACCTTTAGAAGATGTTATTCGCCGTCTCTTCTTGGATCGGAACCTTAACCTGCCGTTGACGAAGTAGGTATCTACCATTTCGCGATATCGAACGTAGCTCGATTCATCCCATTCCTTGAGGTCTTCAAAGAGCCCCGCTTGAACAACCTTGGCAAGATCATCGCCCCTCAGCATCCACTGAAGGTACTCACGGTTACCATTAATATAAGGGCCATAGATTTGGCTTCCTGGAATCAGGCCATTTAGCTTCGTCAGGAGCGAACTATGCTTTGGGTTCATTCGGAGAGTCAAATGGGGAGTTCGTCCGTCCCCTCCGAAACTACCTTGACCCGTAAAGAACCCAAGTACGAAGCCTCGCTCAGTTCGAGACAATGCAATGGACTCACCTTCGTTTACAGGTCCTTTCACTCAATTCTCACCGTTTCCCTAGCCGTAGAGACTGTTACTTTCATGTTACACCAAACATTTTAACGTGAAACAGTTCTGCTTTGCAAGGACGCCGCTAAAACTCTCAAATTAGCCTCTGGTATTCTATAGAAGCAACCCAAGACATGGAGCTGCAAATAAAACACACATGGAACATATCGAATTTCCGCCTCGTTATGAGGCGACAGCCGTTGAATCAAAGTGGTATGAAGCGTGGGATCAAGCGGATCTTTTTGCTCCCTCGCCCGACGAAACCAAACCGTCGTATTGCATCACTATCCCTCCACCCAACATTACAGGGTCCCTTCACATGGGTCATGCACTCTGTTATCCGCTTCAAGATGTCCTTGGCCGATTTCAGAGATTGCAAGGAAAACGCGTCCTTATTTTGCCAGGGCAGGATCATGCAGGCATTGCAACCCAATCTGTTGTTGAGAAGCAGCTTCGAAAAGAAGGATCCAGTGGCGCAGAATTAGGTCGAGATAAGTTTGTTGATCGCGTCTGGAAGTGGCGAGAAGAGTCCGGTGATATCATTTTGAATCAGTTTAAAGCGCTCGGTTGCGCCTTTGACTGGTCGCGTTTGCGCTTTACACTCGACGATCACTACGCCAATACGGTTCTCCAGGTCTTCATCGATTGGTATAACAAAGGTCATATTTACCGCGGAAAGAGGGTTGTTAACTGGGATCCTAAGCTCAAAACCAGCGTTTCGGATATCGAAACCTTGAGAGAAACCCGAAAAGGTCATCTCTATCACATCCGATATGAGTTCACCGATGGCTCGGGATCAATCGTTATTGCCACGACACGGCCTGAAACGATGCTCGCGGATATTGCGGTTGCCGTTCACCCATCCGACAAACGATACGAAGGAAAGATCGGCAAAATGTTGCGTCTGCCATTGGTTGGTCGCGAAATTCCCCTTGTTGCCGACCTCTATCCGGACCCAGAATTTGGTACCGGTGCGGTTAAGATTACTCCAGCCCATGACCCCAACGACTATGAAGTTGGCGTTCGACATCATCTTGCCATGCCAGTCGTTTTGGATCTTGAAGCAAAGATTTCCGCTGCTTGGAACCGTGAATTTGAACCTGAGTTAGCCTCGACTGTTGAGAAATACGAGGGAATGGATCGATACGAAGCTCGGAAGCAAATTGTTGCCGACCTCGAGGTATGTGGTGCATTGGTCGAAATCGTCGATCATGAAATTCCGATTATTCTGTCTGATCGCAGCGGCGAGGTCATCGAGCCTTTACTCAGTGAACAGTGGTTTGCCCGTCAAGGTGAGCTTGCTAAACCAGTTATTACCGCAGTTGAAAAGGACGAGATCACCTTCCATCCGGCTCGGTATAAAGACATCTTCCTGGCATGGATGGAGAGTATTCGGGATTGGAATATCTCTCGCCAACTCTGGTGGGGTCACCGAATTCCGGCGTTCTACACGGAAGACGAGCAAGTCTTCGTCGCCATGACTTGGGAAGAAGCTCAGAAGATGGCGGGAGACAAGAAGATCGTCCGTCAGGATACCGATGTACTCGATACTTGGTTTAGCTCAGGAATGTGGCCGTTCGTTACGTTGGGTTGGCCCAATGAAACGGATGATATGGCTAACTTTTATCCAACAAACGTACTCATTACCGACAGGAACATCATTAACTTGTGGGTTGCGCGGATGTTGATGATGGGTTATGACTTGGTTGGGGCAAAGCCATTTAGTGAAGTCATGATCTACGCGACGGTTATGCGCGAAGATGGTCGGCGCATGAGTAAGTCCTTGGGTACCGGCATTGATCCGATGGATGTGATCAACACTCTTGGTGCTGACGCGCTACGTTGGACCCTTTTGAGCCAAACCGGGGAGAATCAGGAACTTCGGTACAGCGAAAAGAAGACCGAGGACGCACGAAACTTCTGTAACAAGATCTGGAATGCGACGAGATTTGTTCTCATGAACGTTGAAGGCGTTCCATCCAGACCGGCTGAACTAGAAACGGTTGATAAGTGGCTCCTTAGCCGACTTGTTGCGACCGAGAAAGAAGTAAAGCAGGCATATGAGCGCTTTGACCTTCAAGCGGCTTGTCAGGCGCTTTATCGGTTCTTCTGGAGCGAGACATGTGACTGGTACATCGAGATTTCGAAGTCACGACTTCAAAGTGCTGACCAAAAGGAGACACCACAATGGGTTCTGCTCACGGTATTTGAAGCATTCATCAAAATGCTCCATCCGGTCATGCCATTCATTACTGAGGAGCTGTACAAATATCTTCCGATTAATGGCAAGGCTCCTTTCCTCATGTCGGCAGATTGGCCAGTCCTTGGCGCAGATCTCAACCATCCTGAAGCCGAGCAAGAGATCGAGTCGCTATTCTCGGCCACTCGTGCGCTTCGCGCGTTACGGGCCGAGATTGACTTGAAGCCGACGCAGAAGGTTGAAGAGGTCTACTACGAAGGCGATTTGAAGGGTAATGCGGCTATCGTCTGCTCACAAGCGTGGGTTCAGAAGTTAAGTCCGGGCAAGCCTGCAGGTCGTTTTGTCTCTGCAACTTCGGGTGGTCTAGACTTCCATATTGCTGTCGAAGGTCTGATCGATTTGGTCAAAGTTAGCGAGGGGATCACTCGTGACCTGGCGAAGTCAACGGAGGATGCTGAGAAGCTAGCGGCAAGACTGGGCAACCCTCAGTTTGTCGAGCGCGCTAAGCCGGAAGTCATCGAGCGTGATCGAGCTCAGCTGGCAGAGCTACAAGCGAGAATTGAAAAGCTAAAAGCACGACAAGCTCTGTTGGGCTCATAAGAGACACTACTCCTTTTTTAGTGGGTCGCCAAGATCAGCTTTGCGGCCCAGCAATATTAGTAGTAAGAAACAATAGTACAATGCAAATACCCACGGCGGTAAGGTGTGCATCCGAACCTGAATACTTGGAAATGCGGCCGTATATTGCGTCGCGAACTTCATCCACCAAATCAGAGGCTTCGCAACATAAACGCAAACCTGACCAACCCACGGAACCAGACTCATAAAGCCCAACACCATGACAACCGAAGAAACGAACCCAATGAGAAGATTGCTAATGGGTCCGATAAGGATGATCCGTCCGAACCACCATGCGCAAAGCGGTTCCGCGGCAAGCGTTGCAACTAACGAAGCTTCTAAGCTTGTGCGAAACTCATTGGTTTCCTCTCGTTGCTTCCGTTCAAACCAAAGAAGTAAACAGCCGGAAACAATATAGGACAGTTGAAATCCGGCGTTAAAAGCGTCCGAAGGCACAAAAAAGAGCCAGGTCAACGCACTTAGACACAGAGCCGACAAACCATCGGGCGACCGACGGAATAAATACGCGGCCGATCCAATCAGCCACATCAATGACGCCCGAAGTGTTGCCGGATGGAATCCAGTAAATCCGCAATAAGCGAGCAAGATCAAAAAGACAACCGGCAACTGCCAGTGCCGAGGAACGCCCAACTGCACCAGGAGAAAGTGTAAAAGGAGCGCTATGACCCAAACATGCATTCCCGAGGCGCTCACGAGATGGTATGTGCCATTAAACCGCAGGTCAGCTTTTGTTTCGCTGGAAAGATCGGAAGGGAAATTGAAGGTAAGGGCTGAAACCCAAGAGCCATCATCTTCTCCATACAATTCGTTGGTGCGATTGATTGCGTTTCTTTGGGATTGAACCAAGAAATCTAGTAAAGGCACGCTTGATAAGACTTTCAACGAAGTCGGATGAAAGTTTCCACTTTTGCCCGGATTAACCTTTCCCTCGACTTCAAGAACCGAAAACGGAGAGAGGGGAGAACCGTCACGAGTCTTCAAGACACCCGAACGTACCGGCTCTTCAACCGTCTCAAATTGGTACAGACTGTCACCTTTCAGGAACGTTGGAAAAGATCTCAGAACGATTTTTTCGCTGAGGGAACCAGGAGCGACAACGTCGGGAGCTGAGTGCCGCTGCAGTAAGAATCCCGCAGCAAAGACGCCGATACAAAGGGTGCCAATCCAGCCTTTTTTCAAACCAAAACAAATGACTGCGATGATGCCAAATAGCCAGGAAACAGACGGAAACCCGATGCCGAACAACAGTCCGCCAAGGAGCAAAACGAGCGGTCTAGCCTTTAGTTCCTGAAGCATCTCGCCACGCTTGGAGCCGTTTCTCGGCAATATCTCGGATACTCAATCCTTCGGTATCGGGTAATTCGGTTTCTGTTGGTTCGCCTACGACTTCACGGTTGAGCGGACGCACACCAAATCTAGCATTCATAAAGAGCCCCGGTTCATCGGCAATAGTGTTAAGACGAGCAATGATCTCATCCTTTTGCATGCGGAGTTCTTGAGCCCATGCCGAGCCAGTTACGGCAACCCAGATAGTTCCGTGGTCAAATCGTTCTGGCCAACTCCGATTCGCCATGTCTTTACCGACAACTTGTTCCCACTTCCTCATGACCGAAATGGCCCGAGAAGCTTTGAGTACTTCCGGTGGGATCACCGTTGAGTTCAACAAATTCTGAATGGGATTCATGGTTGGCTCACCGTTCCTTGTTGTACAGCGTACACGACTGATCGGTCAAGGATTTCATCACCAGCCGCACTTGCTTCCGTACAAGTCAAGATTGCTTGTCCTGCTTCCGTGGCAACAACATGGCAGAGCCGAGAACGGCGTTCGGCATCTAAGTCACTCAGCATATCATCAAGCAAAAGCAGTGGAGGCTCTCCTAGCTGCTCTTTGGCCATCTGGAGGGTTGCGAGCTTCAAAGCGATAACTGCGGTGCGCTGTTGCCCTTGAGAGCCGTATAAACGGGAATCCCGGTCTTCGATCTTGATTTCAATATCGTCGCGATGCGGACCTGTTTGAGTCGTTCCACGATGGATATCGGCTCGCCGAGTCTCCTGGTATCCCCGCAGTAGCGAAGCAGCATCGCAAGATTCATCTTTGAGTAGGTAGGTCAGTTTCAGTTGTTCCGGTTGGCTACTAAGCTGGGAATGATAGCCCGTTATTTTTGGTCCAAGCGAAGCCAAATACTCCTGGCGAATCCGACGAAGTTCTGCTCCCTCCTTTGCCAATGGTTCCTCCCAAGTATCAAATGAGAAATCATCGATTGCTCGTTCTTGAGCCATCTTCAACAAGGCGTTTCGTTGCTCTAGGGCTCGCTTATAGATGCTAAGATGCCGCAAATAAGCAGGGAATAGCGACGAAAGCTCGATATCGAGAAACATCCTTCGATCAGAGGGATCACCACGAACAATCTCCAGATCAAAAATCGATATGACGACACAAGGTAACCGACCGAGTACATCGGATGCCCGAGGTAGGGATGCACCGTTCAAATAGAATTTCTTCCGAGAACCTTGTTCAAGAGTGGCACCAATGGTTGTACCGGTAACCAATTCGGCTTCAACCAAACAACCCACCTCGCCTTCTTTGATTGCTTCGGCATCTCGAACGCCCCGAAGCATCCTGGTCGTCGACAACCAATACAAAGATTCAAGAATGCTTGTCTTGCCTTGAGCGTTTTGACCAGTCAGGATTGTGAATCCACTAGGAAGGTCCAACTCTAAATGTCCAAAATTGCGGAAATTTGAGAGCCTCAGATGTTTCGCCGCAAAGCTCAATCCACACCCTCTCTTCTAAAGAGCTTGTTTACTTTAAAGAGATTATTCTTATTATTAAGCATGGGGATAAGCGGCATAACTCCACGCTTTTGAAGGTTCTCTAGCTTCAACGACTGAGCTGGGTAAAGCCGTGGAAAACCTCGAGTAATTTCGGAGGTTTTGCCCACACCAACACTTATTCCCACTTGTCCCCATTTCGTCCACAAGGATTACAACAACCCTCGCACACGACCATACTTCATGACAGTTGCCTCGGCAAGATAGAGCGGATGCACCTGAGACTGCATCTTTACTCCGAGGGCCTCAGACATTGGAATCCATACGGAATCGGTTAGATGGTTTTGGACATCTGGCGGTAATTCTGGAAACCGATCGCAGTATCTCCTCAGCACATAGTATTGGGCGTCGGTCATGTTTCTAAGTTCGCCGACATGCGCCTCGAGAGGATGGATTCCGACTCGGTGGGGAGCAATGCTGAAATTAGGAACGACCCGGACTTCGTGAGTGACAATCGTGCCCGCTACCAAATCTCCGACCCTTTGGAGTTTTGGATTGACGAACATTGCGATGGTCCCTAGGAAGTAAAAACCAGGGAGAAAATCGGCAACCCTGATGAGGTTTCGCCCAGTAGCCGCGGCAAAGGTTACTGGTGTACCGTCGGCCATTCGGACACGAATTCCAGCCATTTTTTTGCCGAGTGTCTGACCGTTCCAAAGTCCTTCGAAAAAGATAAAGTAAGCGAACGGCATTAAGCTGAAAATAAAGAAAACGATTCCGAGTGCGATTTCTCCAATGGTGGCACTTAGGCTCGAAAAGGCAAGACCAAAGATGCCGGCAACCATGATCATTATGTAAAAGAACACAAAGATGATGATCACGTCGACAAAATGGGCTAATGCACGACTTCCAAGCCCGGCTAGGCGGTAAGTTAAAACAGTCTTTTCGGGACTCAGGACGGCGATATCCAGAGGCACGGAT
>JBAXBU010000111.1:0-8351 GCA_037141835.1 Armatimonadota bacterium
ATCAGGTGACGTTTCGGCTTACATTCCGACCAACGTTATTTCGATTACTGACGGACAGATTTACCTTGAGCCTGATCTCTTCTTTGCGGGTGTTCGACCGGCAATTAACGTTGGTATTTCGGTTAGCCGAGTTGGTGGAAACGCCCAAATTAAGGCGATGAAGCAGGTTGCTGGAAAACTCAAGCTAGAAATGGCGCAGTTCCGCGACGTTGCCGCTTTCGCTCAGTTTGCTTCTGACCTTGATAAGTCAACGCAAATGCAGCTCATTCGAGGTCAAAGACTTACTGAGTTGCTAAAGCAAGACTTGGTTTCTCCAAAAGATGTTGTTGATCAGATCATCGCAATCTACGCTGGTTCGATGGGTGTTCTTGATGAAATTCGGAATGACCAAGTTAAGGCGTTTGAGATTGGAGTTCTCGCTCACATCCACAGCAAATACAGCGATGTTGTTGAATCAGTTCGTTCAACCAAGGCTCTCTCTAAGGAAATGGAAGAGCAGTTGAAGAAGGGCATTCAAGAATTCGCCGACTCATTTGGCAAGTAAAACATGGCAACGCTAAAACAGATCCGACAACGTATTCGCGCCGCGAAGAACATCCAGCAAATCACGAAAGCGATGAAGCTGGTTGCCGCAGCGCGTCTCAAGAAGTCAACGGATCGCGTACTAGAAGCTAGACCTTATGCCGATAAGCTGATGGATATTATGACCAGCATGTCGGCTTCTGGCAGCTTGCCTGAACATGCTTTGCTGACCAAGCGAGAAGTTAAGAACGTCCTCGTGATTGTTCTCACCTCTGACCGTGGGTTGGCCGGTGGTTTCAATACTTCGATTATTCGAAAAGCGACGGACTTCTTCAAGACAATTGAAGATAAACCGTTGAAGTTGATCACTTACGGTAAGAAGGCGAATATGTTCTTTACCAAGCGAGGATTCGCAGTGGTAGATAACTATTCGGCACCATCTGCCGGAGCAAGACTGGTTGATGCAGTTTCCTTGACTCGAAAGGCTCAAGAAATGTTTGAATCAGGAGAAGTTGACGCAGTTTGGGTCGTTTATTCGAAGTTCTATTCGGCTGTTCGACAGGTTCCTCAGTGCGTTCAATTGCTTCCTATCGAAGCACCGGAAACTGATGGAGCGATTGGTGGAGGCGAAGTTGAATTTGAGCCAAGTGCCGATGTTGTCTTGAACTCGCTACTTCCCCGCTACTTTAAGACTCTGATTTGGCAATCGATGCTTGAATCAACTGCTTCTGAATTTGGTGCTCGAATGAGCGCGATGACGGCAGCAACTGATAATGCAGGCAAGATGATCCAAACATTGACTCTGAAAGCCAACCGAGAGCGACAAGCCGCGATTACTAAGGAAATCTTGGAAGTCGTCGGTGGCGCAGAAGCGCTTAAGTAAGTTAGTCAGCTATTTTAGAAGGTCGATTCCTTAAGGAGTCGGCCTTTTTTATTTAAGCTGAGAACGTTTAGAGCCAATCTTTGCGCTTAAACAACCAAAGAATTCCTAAGCTCGAGACCAACATGAGTCCAAGGCAGTAGGCATATCCATACTTCCACCCGAGCTCTGGCATGTCGTGGAAGTTCATTCCGTACACCCCAGCAATGAGGGCACAAGACATGAGGACGGTTGAGATAACCGTCATCTTCTTCATAACTTGGTTTAGGTTGTTGGAGACCGTCGAGAGGTGAATGTCCAATAGCCCCGTAAGGGCGTCTCGGTTCGTGTCTACAAGTTCGGTAAGCCGAAGGGTGTTATCGAATAGGTCATGGAAGTATGGAGCCACGGAATCGGTAACAAAATCGAGATCTCTTCGTAAAAGAGAATTCATCACATCGCGAAACGGACCCAGCCGCCGCCGCATATGGAGCATTTGGCGTTTGATGCCAAGCAGGTCCCGCATCCGATGAATATCACCTTCATAAATTCGGTCCGAAATTTCGTCAACGCGATCCTCAATTGCGTCGAGCTGAGGAAAATAATCATCAAGAATTGAATCCAATAAGGCGAAGACAATGTAACCAACTTCCGGTTGGGTGATGATCATTTTTGTTTCCCAACGCTTCCAAAGATTTAAAAGACATGGGATTTTGATGTGGGAGACGGTGACCAAAGTCTGACCTTTTATGAAGATTCCGACCTCATCGTAGTCTTCCTCTCCGTTCCCAAAGCCAACGACCGCGGGGGCAACCAGAAAGACATGATCGTCGAACTCCTTTAGTTCAGGTCTCTCGTCTCTGCCGACAGCATCTTCGATGGCAACTGGATGAAAGTGAAAGTCTTCTTCCAGCTGCTTGGCAACTGCAACAGCATCCTGATCAAAGATGTGAATCCAAGTAACCTCGGTTCCCTTTTTATATCGAGCTAATGCAGTCGCATAGTCAATCTCGGAAACGGTTCGCTCAGGCTGAATGGCGAGTGCCTTGGATTCAATCATAGGATTAAAGTTTCCGAATTCGGATATTTCGATAGGCTACTACATCTCCGTGATCTTGGAAAGCAATATGGCCAATTGAGAACTTGGCAAAGTCCTTCCAATCTTTGAACTTGCTCTTCGCCAATTTCTCTTTAAAGTCAGGCGAATCCTTTTCGTATTCGACGATCTTGACTCCGTTTAGCCAGTGCTCAACATGATTTCCTTTGCTCACAATCCGCGCAGAATTCCACTCGTTTGCTTGGAGGCAAACCTTTTGAGTAGGGGCATAGAGCCCGTATGCCGAACCGGCTGAGGTCAAAGGATTCTTGCCATCTCCGTGTCGATCATTGTCCAGAACCTGCATTTCGATTCCTGATTGGAACGTAGCGGCCCCTTCAATTTCCTTAACATGGGTCATGATTCCCGAGTTTCCGCCTTCAGCAATCTTCCACTCTAGGCGAAGATCAAAGTCCGTAAACTGGTCTCTCGTAACGATATCGCCGCCTTCTACACCGGGAACGTAAGCCATTACTCCGTCGGCAATGACCCAGCCCTTTGGCATTTCTTTCTTGTTGTAGGATCGGAACGAGTTAAGGCTCGAACCGTCAAAGAGGAACTGGAAGCCGAGAGCTTTTTCTTCTGAGCTTAGGACGCTTCTCGTGGCGACCGCAATTGTCGGTGCGACTTTGCCAACTCGATTGGGGACGGAATTAACCGTGCTCCAAGCTTCGGTTGACCAAAGCAAATCTCCGTCTGCGGACTGCAACTCTGAAGGCAACTTGAAGTAGATGATGCGATTAGATGCTTCTCCATCAAACTCAAGGAAGAGCTTCTTTCGATCCTTTGAGATCGAAACTGACTTGACGTCCAACCGCTTTTCGTCAACTTTTGGACCACCGTACGTATTTTCAGGAACATAGGTCCAGCTTGAAACAAAGTAATCAGACAAATACAGCGGCAATCCGTTGTCCTTCATTGGCTTGGTCAGCTCGACTTCTGCTCCGTTCTTCATTGGCCTTATGGCAAGCATTTCAAATGCAGTTTTGCCGTTGTAAGCAAGGCGCTGGAGTCCGAAACGCTCCTTCCCTTCTTGTCCCCAGTTGCCGGTTGAACCAATGCCGCCGACATAGATGGCCTTGTCTGGTCCTACGACGACTCGGTTTATTCCGGATTCGAGGCCCTGAGTCATTCGGAACGCGGTTCCTTGGTATCGACCATTAATCCGCTCCATGAAGATGCGCTTTAAGCCACCGTGAGTTACGTCTCCAACAATCATTTGCCCTTTGTACGGACCGTATTCAAATGGAGCTGGTTGGCTTGTTGAGTTTCCAATTTCACCCTGAGGAAACCAGCAAACCGGGAGCACTTCCTTCAGTCCTTTTGTTCCGTTTGGATCAACCGAACGGTTGCCATAGAATGAGCCAGGAGTTAGTTCAATGAGTTTGCAGGATGGTAACCAGTCACCTTGGTTGTCGGTAATGAAGATTTCACCTTTGGCGTTCTTCCCTATCCCGTTTGGAGTTCGGAGCCCGGAAGAAATGAATTCATAGTCCCCATTCTTGATGTTGACCTTAACAGTACGTCCGCGATCAATGTTTTGTTCGGCTGTGCTTCGTCCGCCAGCATCGATACCAATCGCAAGGTTCGCATAGAGGAATCCTTTGTCGAACACTAAGCCGAATGTGAACTCGTGGAAGTTTGAAGTCACACCGAATCCGTTGGCAAGTGCATAGTACTCATCAATCACGCCATCGCCATCGAGGTCTCGAAGACGCGTAATCTCTTGCTTCTGAGAGACATAAATGTCTTTGCCAATGATCTTGATTCCGAGTGGTTCGGCAAGTCCAGTCGCTATTCTTCTGATCTTGACCTTGGATGGATCGCCTGATTGAGCTCCGGTAACTTCGATCACTGCGCCATCGGGGTCCCATGTACAGATCAGCATTCGTCCATCGGGATAGAAGTCGATGCCGCCTACAACCGGGTTAAAATCTTTTGGTCTTGGAGTTGAAAGATCAAACGAAGGATGGACACTTGTTTCTGGTCGACCATCGCCAGGTCGCTGTGGGAACAAAAGGTCGATGACTTTTTTGAATCCAGGGCTGACAACATGGACCTCGTCGGCAATTGTTTCGAACGCCTCTTCGGGAACCAGTTCCCAGTTCGCATCGCCGGGCTTCTTCCACTCTAGCTGAAGGAATTCTTCAGGAGTGTTGTTAAAGTATTCAAGTCGGAGAGGATGGGATCCTGGACCCAGTTCGACCGATCCTTCTAACGACGTAGCTTCATGGATTCCATCGTTGTCGATGATCTTCTCGTTCTTGATCATCAATCGCGAACCATCGTCAGAGCCAAGGCGAAACTTGTACAAGCCACCAGCTTCAACTTTAATCCAGCCCGAAATGTTTGCGTAGAATTTGTCTTTGATTCCGAAGTCACTGGCATCGGAAAAGGCAATTTGATCGATCTTTCGGTTGATGTTTGGAGTTTGGTTGGGAACAAGCCGAGGAATGTAGAGCATGGCTCGGTCAAGTTGGTACGCTCGAAAAGCGAGTCCAGGCTCCCGAAGGTCAGCCTTTGATTGGTTGCCGCCACCTTGGGGGCTAATCGAGGCGAGAAGCTCGCTTGGCTGAAGTTCTGTGTTTTGCGAAGTCTTTGGTGCATCGAAAAAGGCATCAACGGTGCAAAGATTTCCGTCAATTTCGAACTCATTTTGACCTTTTGCAACGGATAACTTTCCACCCGATGACTTGAAGTTCTTGAGGATTCCGTTGGTCTTACCTAAGGCGACTTGAATCGTAGCTCCGTCGAGCGCTTGACCCTGAAATTGACTATTGACATAGTATCCTACGCTAAATTGCCTTCGGAGCCCGACTGGCTTACCGGATTCCCAAAGGAGTTGTGGGGTTTCGTTGACCCGCAATACTTTGCCCTTCACCGCAAAATCGTATTGAAAATGGACGAGGCTGTGGTCAAGAACATCAATATAGTGTCCACGGTATCGAGGTTTGACTGCGAGCGGCTCACCGTTGAGCTTGATCGACCAAACTTTGTTGTCCGTTGAACCCTCTTCTAGGGCACCGCCTTCGCTAGTCGGCTGGGGACCATGAACGGTGGTATAGACCGCACCGTCGAACTTTAAATCGCCGTTCCAGAACTTATAGAGACCGCAGTTGGTTGCATCGTAACTGAGCCAGTAGCCGGGCGCAATTGCCATGGTGGCAATTCGAGCATGCTTGTCTAGCACCGATCGAAAAACCCAAACGTCTCGGGCAGGCTGGTTTTTCGCAACTATGTCTCGAACGTTGGTTAGTCCGTTTGAAGGTAAGAGCAAGTAGGCAAGACACGAGGCAAGCAAGGGCATTCCCCTAGTTTCTCATAATCGACCCGTTAGAATCACCGAATATTGAAGTACTTTGCTTCTGGGTGATGAACAATAATCGCGCTCGTACTTTGTTCTGGGGACAACATGAACTCTTCGGTCAGTTCGACACCAATATCCTCAGGGTTCAGCAGTTCAAATAGCTTGGCTTGATCTTCAAGATTTGGACAAGCTGGATAACCGAACGAATACCTTGCACCGTGGTACTTTGCGCTGAAAAGAAGCTTCATTCCATCGGGCTCTTGATCGGCAATTCCCATTTCTTGGCGAACCATTTTGTGCCAATACTCGGCCAATGCTTCGGCGGTTTCTACACCCATGCCGTGGGTAAACAGATAATCCTGGAAGTCACCTTTTTCGAAAAGTTTCTTTTCTTGCTTACTGACTTCTTCACCGACGGTGACGATTTGGAAGCCAACGGTGTCAACTTCAGTTCCTCGTGGTCGAAAATAATCAGCGAGACATAATAGCCGACCATCTCGTTGACGAGGAAATGAGAACCTGAGTCGCTCGGTTTTTAGGTCATCTTGGTAAATGATGAGGTCATTCCCTTCGCTGTGACAAGGGAAATATCCCCACTTCACGCGAGGTTGGAGAACATTCGCAAGTTCTCGGCTCAATCTTTCAAAGATCGGATGGACATTCTCGGTGATCCAATCATTGAATTCTAGGTTGCCCATTCCGTCTTGACGTTTGAACTGCCACTGACCCCGGAAGAGCGCAATTGGATTGATGTACTTATACAGTTCAAAAATGTCGAACTTGGTCTGCTTTTTGGCTCCATAGAATGGCAAGCTTGGGCTGGTCTCTAGCGGAACAATGTCGGATCGATTACCATTGAAAACAAACAGTTCCTCAGCAAGAACATCGACTCGGTGGGATGTCACTCGAGGCGTGAGGTCATCAACTTCGTCGGTCTCGCTAGCAGGATCATTGACCGATTCCATCAGCCTTAGCCCTTCGAAAGCGTCCTGGGCGTAGTAGACCGAGCCTTTATAAATGGATTGAAGGTCCTGCTCGACATAGCCTCTAGTCAGGGCCGCTCCACCCAAAATGACTGGAAATCCAGACAAACCACGTTCATTAAGTTCAAGCAAGTTATCTCGCATGATGAGGGTACTCTTGACGAGGAGTCCACTCATACCGATTACCTGGCACTTGGCTTGCTGGGCACCTTCGATGATCGCGTTGATTGACTGCTTGATGCCGATATTCACCACTCGGTAGCCGTTGTTCGAGAGGATGATATCGACTAAGTTCTTTCCGATGTCATGAACATCTCCGGCAACCGTTGCCAAGAGAATAGATCCTTTTTCTGAACCCTCTACTTTCTCCATCAAGGGTTCAAGGTGACGAACAGCTGTTTTCATGACTTCCGCACTCTGAAGCACGAATGGCAATTGCATCTTCCCTGAACCAAACAGTTCTCCAACTGTTTTCATGCCATCGAGCAAGATCGTATTGATGATTTCTAGGGGGGTGTAGGTTTCTAATGCCTGGTCTAAACGAGCTTCGAGACTCTTCTTGATACCGTCAATAATGTGCTTTTTCAGTTGATCTTCGATCGAAAGTCCTTCAAATGCATCGACTCCAGTATCACTGATTCGAATATTTTCGAATCTTTTCATGAGCTCAATGAGCGGATCATAGGTACAAATTCGCTCTTCTGACATCACCCTAAGAGGGTACCAGAGTCAGTTGAACCTAAAATACTTGCATAAATGTTAATTTATCCCGTAAAATGCGAATATCCATAACGGAATATGGATCGTCCGTTTGGAGGAAGACAATGAAAGTCACAAAATACGCAATCGTCATTGGAGCAGCCCTTGGTGCTGTTTCTGCTCAAGCGCAATTCGGCGCAGTTTCGAAATCAGACCTAGACACTAGCGGAGGCAAGCAAGGTGTTTACCTAAGCTACAGCCCTTTTGCAAGAGCCTCGGGTGGTGGAAGCACCGAAAACGGCTATCTTTTCAGTGCTGAAAAGGCAATCAGTGAAGGTAAGTTCGGGCCAAACGTTCTCGGCGGATTTTTTGCCAGAATTGGCGGAAGTAATCTGTATCAGATCGACTACCGAATGTACATTGCGGCAGATGCATCTGTTGCTCTTGGAGTTCTAGGCGGAGACGGCTTAAGCAAAAACGACTTCAGCGCAATGTACTTCAAGGAATTTCCAAAGATGGATAAGAATCCAGTGATGTTTTCACTAGGTGGAGGAGTTTATTACGATTCCTCAAACAGCAGTGCTAATCTTGCTGCAGCAGCTAAGGCATCTTATGCAATTCAGAATGGTTTTAGCGTAGACGCTTCCTTCTGGTACTTCCGATCTGGTGGCGACAGTGTCAACCTGATCACTCTCGGCATCGGCTACCGAATGTAGTTTGATTCTGAAATAACTTAAAAAGGGAGGGTTTTCGAACCCTCCCTTTTTTTTTCTATTTGAGCTTATCTCGGACTCGTTTGAATGCTTCGAGAGCAAACGCCAGATCTTCTTGAGTGTGAGCCGCGCTTGGCATGGTTCGAAGTCTCGCTTTGCCACGGGCTACGGT
>JBAXBU010000112.1:0-8249 GCA_037141835.1 Armatimonadota bacterium
CCCTCACCGCCCTCACCACCTCAAGCCTCAACCCGGCCCAACAAGCCGTGGTCCAAAATCTTCTACGAACCCACCCCGATGCCTGGCGCGAATTCGGAAACCTCTTCGAATGGACCAGAAACGAAGCACTCAGCATTCTCCATCCCAATACCGTCGAATACCAATCAACCATCGAAGGCATTCGCCAACTACGCCAAGAACTCGAACAATCAGGAGACACCGCATTAGAGCGAATCGTCATCGAACAAATCATCAACTGCCACATTCAGACTGCGAAAACTGGTTTCCAACTCGAAAGGGTCGACCCAAAAGGCGATTCCGAACCACTTGCCAAACACTACGCTCGAGTTCATGAAAGAGCTCAACGCCGATTACTTCGCTCAATGCAAGTGCTAACAAGACTGAGAAAAGCAAATCTCGATCTCGAACTAAAACTCCGCAAGAACCGACCGCCATACTACGACAAATCCGACTACCTAACCGTAAGCGAAGAAATCATCAGATTAAGACAAGACTCTCTCCAAGAAGAAGCCCAAGCAACATATGAACAGAGAATGATAAGACAACGTGCGGCAAGAGAGGAAAGACAAAGCGAAGCAAAAGTAGCGCAAGAAGCCAAAAGGTCGTCCCTCGAAAGAGCCTGGGAACAATTCTTAGCCAAGAAAAAGCTTGAAGCTCAAAACAAGGAAAAACAAAACCAGGCACCAAGGCAAACCAATTCATCACCAAACCTGCAAACAGGCAAACCTCCCGTATCAAATCCTCCCCAGCACCATGAGCCATGAGCCATGAGCCATGAGCCTTGAACCATGTCCACAAAGTTTAGGACCTCAACGGGATCAAACGAGCTCTCTCCAAGTACACTGTATCCAAAAGGAAACTGCGATGTTGCAAGATAACTTCCCCATTCGAAAAGTCGACCATATCCGCCACTATGTTGGCAATGCTCGTCAATCAGCGTATTTCTATCGAAGCGTGTTTGGCTTCAACATAACTGCCTTCCACGGACTCGAGACCGGCTTGAAGCACGAAGTAGATTGGCTACTTGAGCAAAATGACGTAAAGCTCCTCTTCACTGCCCCCGTTCGTCCTGGTCACGCTATTGCGGAGACTCTTGCAATTCACGGCGACTTCGTTCAAGACATCGCTTTCGAAGTGGATGATGTTGATTGGTCATTTAACGAAGCCGTTCGCCGAGGAGCAAAGCCGGCTCGCGAGCCTTTTACGTTGAAAGACAATAATGGCGAAGTTCGCCTGGCATCAATTCACATTTACGGCGACACGATCCACACTTTCCTCAATCGAGACAATTTCAAGGGGCACTTCCTCCCAGGTTTCAGAGAACGATTTGAAGCAGGTGAAGGCATTGGCATCCAGGAGATTGACCACTGCGTCGGCAACGTTGAACTTGGGCAAATGAACGTTTGGGTGAAATGGTACGAAGACATCCTCGGTTTTAAGAACATTATTAGTTTTGATGATAACGACATATCCACTGAATTCACCTCATTGATGTCAAAGGTCATGGCTTCAGGAAATGGTCGAGTGAAGTTTCCAATCAATGAACCTGCACCAGGCAAAAAGAAGAGCCAAATTGATGAATATCTTGAGTTCTTTGGTGGAGCTGGCGTACAGCACGTCGCACTCCGAACCGATGACATCGTAGATACCGTTCAGAAGCTGAAAGCCAAAGGCATGGAGTTCCTTCGGGTTCCAAAGACCTATTACGATATGCTTCCTGGTCGAGTTGGCGAGATTGATGAAGACGTAGAAGTACTGTCTGAACTTGGAATCTTAGTTGACCGAGACGATGAAGGATATCTTCTTCAGATATTTACGAAGCCGATTACTGACCGGCCAACGTTGTTTTACGAGATCATCAATCGAAAGGGCGCAACAAGCTTCGGCAAAGGCAATTTCAAGGCATTGTTTGAGTCTATTGAGCTTGAACAAGCAGTCCGCGGGACACTTTAGTCAAAAATATTGGAACCCTTTCACCCCTGATCACCTTATATTAAAGCGATGCGAAAAATCTTGACAATTGTCTTGCTAGTGATGATGTCCACTCTTGGTTGGGCAGCAGGCGAGGTCAGTTGGTCAGTAACCCAAATTGAAGGGAGTGTTGCACCCGATGGAAAGGCGAACATTGTCGTCCAGGCTGCGATTCAGCCTGGATGGCACCTTTATTCGATTGAACCGGTCAAAGAAGGTCCGTTTCCAACAACGTTTTCCACTGAAGACATTACGCTCACCGAAATGATCGTTGAGCAGCCGTTATACAAAGAGTTTGATAAGGGATTTAACAAGGACATCAATCTCTTTAAAGACAAAGCCACTTTTTGGATTCCGGTCAAGTTTGGAAAGAAAGGCATCAATGGCAAGCTAACCGTTACTTATCAAGTGTGTAAGGATGGCGTTTGCATTCCTCCACAGCCGGTTGATCTTGACCTGAAAGCCGCCAAAGTTGTTACCGAATCAACCAAACCTGCCACTCAGCCCGCCCCGATCACTTCGGAAGAACCCACTATCAAACCGGGACCGACCGGGTTGCCACAAGGAAACGTCAAAGGTGAAGTCGTCGATATTGAAAACGCAAAGGCAAATGGGGTCATTGCTTATTTGTGGCTGGCCATTTCTGCGGGATTCCTCGCCCTCTTGACACCCTGTGTTTTCCCAATGATTCCCATCACGGTCAGCTTCTTCTCGAAGAAGAAAGAAGGAGAGTCGAGCCTAACGTCCGCTCTCCTGTACAGTGCTGGAATTATCGGAACATTCACTATTCTTGGAATCGGAGTTTCAATCATTGCTGGCGCAACCGGCCTAAGTCGTCTAGCAAATAATCCGTGGATGAACTTAGCGCTTGCCGCCATATTCATCGTTCTTGCGCTCTCATTATTCGGCGTCTTCGAAATTGGGTTGCCAAGCAAGTTTGTCAATAAGTTCGATTCGACGGGTAAATCCAAATTCGTTGCTCCTATCTTAATGGGCCTTACCTTTAGCTTGACTTCCTTTACCTGTACTCTTCCTTTTGTTGGTGCTGTATTAGTTAGTGCTTCTAACGGTGGTTGGTTCTATCCAATGGTTGGGATGCTTGGCTTCTCAAGCGCGTTCTGCCTTCCGTTTTTGTTGTTGGCGCTCTTTCCGCAAGCACTTTCAAAGTTACCGAAGTCCGGCGCATGGATGGTCACGGTTAAGGCATTTATGGGATTCATCGAACTCATCGCTGCCGTAAAGTTCCTAAGTACGGTTGATCTCAGTTTTGAACTAGGGTTGATCACTCGTGAAACAAATCTCTCGCTTTGGTTTATGCTCCTGGTACTTGCTTCGATTTACCTTTTTGGCTGGATCCGGTTACCAAAGGTACATGATGGCAAGATTGGTCCTATCCGCATTGCATTTGGCATTGGAACCATGCTTCTTGCTCTCAAGATCGCCTCAGCAATGAACGGTGGCGCTCTTGGGTCTCTAGAAGGTTTCTTGCCGCCATCGCCCTATCCTGGCAAAGCGTCGGCAATGACGCCAGCATGGGAAAAGGACTTCCTTCCTGACTTTGAAGCAGCCAAGGCGAAAGCCAAAGAAAACGGAAAGCCAATCTTTATCGACTTTACCGGTATCTACTGCACCAATTGTCGAGTCATGGAACGTACCGTCTTTCCTAATGCCAAAGTCCAAGCCGCGTTCCAGAAGTTCAACAAAGTTTCGCTTTACACTGACAGGACTCTTCAAGCTAAGTACAAAGAGAGTGACGGACGAAATGCCGCCCTTCAGCAACAGCTAGTCCACACAGCAACCTTGCCAACCTATGTTATCGTGCAGCCAGATGGATCGTCAGTTATTGGTTCAGTACCATTTACTGACAACGTTGATGCTTTCACCGAATGGCTTGAAGATTCAGCTAAGAAAGCTCGACCGGCTCAGCCTTAAACTGTTCAAGGAATCGGAGATCATTTTCCATAAAGTGTCTTAGGTCGTCAACGCCATAAGACATCATCGGAATACGCTCGACACCTAAACCAAACGCAAAGCCTGAATACTTCTCAGTATCGATTCCGTAAGCTTCCAAGATGTTCGGGTGAATCAGCCCGGCACCACCAAGCTCTACCCAGCGACCGTCGAACAGTTTCGGGGTAGATATAGCATAGTCGACTCCAGGTTCTACAAATGGAAAGAAGTCCGGACGGAAACGGACGGTTACGTCTTTCCCAAACATCTGGCGAGCGAAGAGCCCAAGGGTGCCTTTGAGGTTTGCCATCGAGACTTTCTCGTCAACCATAAAACAGTCGACCTGATGGAACGTGTGGCTGTGAGTGCGGTCAACTGCCTCGTTTCGATACGTTCGACCGACGGTAAAGACCCGCAATGGTAATGTTCGCTTACCGTCCCGAACTTCTTCAAAAATATGGCCCTGAAGATCGGTGCATTGAGTTCTTAAAAGATAGTCATCGTCAATGTAAAACGTATCCTGATCATCCATTGCAGGATGGTCGGGCGGATAGTTGAGAGCGCCGAAGTTATATCCTACAGTTTCAATCTCTCGGCTCTCTTGGTATTCGAAACCAAGACCACTGAGCACTCGCTTGATCTTATTGGTTGTTTGCTGGAGGACATGCTCAAATCCGACTCTGGTCGCCCGGGCTGGCATTGTTACGTCGATTCGCTCTGCTTCAAACTGGGCCGCCATCTCTCCGCCCTTAAGTTCAGCTTCTCGCGCATCAAGCGCATCTTCTACTGCTTTCTTCGCCGAATTGACCGCTTGACCGAAGGCTTTCTTGTCGCCTTGATAAGCTCCGACTTCGCGAAGCTTGCCCGAAATAAGTCCGCTGTTTCCCAAGAACTTGATCTTCAGTTCTTTGAGATCACTCGTCGTTGATGCCGATTTCACCTCGACGAGAGCCTGACTTTGAAGAGCAGCGACTTCTTGCATGAACCAATAGTTTAGCATCGTCACCTCAAAATCCTTAACATGCCCTAACATCTTGTGCATTGGGAAGCAAAATTGCATTGAATTACTAGTTGACTCTTGGGCAAAAATCTCGTAATATGCAGGTAATAACTATGGTTCGAAAACTTGCTTCCGTAGGATCCATGCTTGGATTCAGCTTCGTACTTGCAACCAATGCCTTTGGCCAGGCTAACTTTGGGGTCAGCCTCTATTCAAATATTTCTTTGGCAACATTTGGTTCTGGCGGCGGAAATGATTGCTGGGGATACACGGCTCCATCAGGACGTGAATATGCAGTCATGGGTCTTAACAACAAGCTTGCATTTGTTGAAGTCACCAATCCAGCAGCACCCGTCATTCGAGCCACGATCCCTCATAGCGCGAGCACGTGGGGAGCAATCAAGGTGTACGGAACCTATGTTTACGCTGGAACTGAGACATCGGGAACTGGAATACAAGTCATCGATATTAGTCAAATTGACTCTGGAATCGTGACGTTGGTCAGGACGATAGCTTCACCAGGTCGAACTCACACATTGGCACTCAATGCACAGACCGGTTACCTTTACACCTGTGGTTCTCGTGAAGGCACGGGTTGGTCGATGTGTTTCAGTCTGGCGGACCCTTCAAATCCAGTTAGAGTTGGCGCCAACTCAATGACTACAGACTATAACCATGAATGCCAAGTTGTTTCGTACAACTCAGGGCCATATGCCGGCAAAGAAATCTGGTTTGGATTTAGTGAAGGTCGAGGGGTGGACATTTATGATGTCACCAACAAGAACGCTCCTGTTCTCATCAAGCGAGTGACTTATCCCAACATGGGATATTGCCATCAAGGGTGGCTTAGTGCGGACAAGAAATTCCTTTACGTGGACGATGAGTTCGATGAAAACAATTTGTCGGTTAATACAAGGTCATTAATTTTTAACGTTGAGGATCTAGCAAATGCGTCATACGTAACCTCATTTACCTCCGGACTGCCATCTATTGATCACAACCAATATGTGACGGATGGATTTGCTTTCCAAGCCAACTATACGACTGGGTTGCGAGTGTTTGATACAACGCAAAACCCAGCGGCACCAATTCAAACGGGTGGGTTCGATACATACTTGGCGAACAATAATCCGACCTATAACGGAGCTTGGAGTAACTATCCATTTTTCCCAAGCGGGACGGTCATTATTAGCGATATCAACGGTGGCATGTTTGTCTTGAACACGACTGAGGCAACAACCCGTGCATACCAAGCATCTTCGTTTGCATTAGGTTTTAGTTGCAGTGCTCAAGGAACACTTTCATCAGTTGCTGCAAGCGACGATGATCGGATGATTTTGAGCAGCGTCCAAAATGATGTCTTTGTCAAGAATCCGCTGTTGGCTGAGTTTTCTACCACGGCGTATGATACTAGCCCAACAAAGATTCGGATTGTTGTCGAGTCCGCGTTCAAAGACGGGATTTCGAGGGGTGGCACTAACGCAACACAAAATGTTGAACTGTATGATTGGACGACAAGCACCTATGTGTCGGCCAGCCAAACTACTTCGACGTCAGTTGATCAATCTATTGAAGTGACTGCACCCGGTGGCGTTCAGCGATTTGTCAATCAGACAACGCGCGAAGTTAAGGCGAGAATCTATTGGGTTGGTGCCAAGTCCAAGACTTCGGCAGGAAAGGCGCTGATTGACCAGTTCCTTTTCCGAATAACTCGATAGTTCCCCGTTATGGACCGACGAGCAAGTGGATGCGGCAGACTTCGTCGGTTGCCGTCGGTCCAGCATGAATATCTTTTAGCTTCTTGCCTTCGTTGATACGGCAATACTTGTCGTTGTTATAGTGAAAACGGGCAGTCAGCGTGCCGCCCTTGGCTAAGGTAACTGGCTTGGGAAACATGTAATTTCCGCCCCAGTAAGGATCCCAGCGAACAGCATTCAGGACGGTTTGCTCCTTCCCTTCTTTGTTCGTGTAAAGCAACTGAATTTGACCAGCATAGAACCTGGCTTCGGGGAGGATCGATATAAGGGAGATGTCACGGTCAATTGATTTAGCCAATTCAACTACTTTGGATTTCCCCGACGGGATGAATACATCCTTGTCTTCTAGGGTCATCCAAATTGGTGACTTAGCCTTTGCTTCTTTTCTGGTTGAAACAGATACTCGAAACGCAGCACTTTCGTACTTTCCGGTTGGTCGGTAATGGGCTTGGACGACCAGCTTTGAGTGAGGACCGTACTTGTAGCTCATCCCAGCTGGTAGTTTCCAAGTCGAATATCCCGGTGCCCAGACGCCAACGAGATACTTAGCCGGCAAGTCCATGCTTGCAGTCGTTTCAGTTGGCACTTTCATTTCTTTTGGGACGATAGCAACGGTTACATAACGGATCACTCGTGGATTCGCGGGCTCGACCGAGAATGAGTCAAAGGCGCCTCCTTTCGGGTTTAGAGCTTTTGACATTACGGACCAATACGGTAGGCCTTCTGGTTTTACTTTGACTTCGATACCAAAATCGATATGTTGAACTGACATTGGTTCGTTTTTGATTGATTCAGAGTTTGCATAGCCGTGTTCAATTCCTTTTGGCATATTCATCTGAATCCACTTTTGAAACTGGACTGCTTCTTCGTCTGAAAATGGTTTGAGTTCTGAGAACTCACCGAAGTCAGAGTGAGCCCAAATCGGGGGCATGTTCCTTGCAAGGATCTGAGTTCGAATGAGTTCAATTCTGGACTTAACTCCTTCATAAGTTGAAAGGTCAAATGGGGCATATCCAGTTGCTTTTGAGTGACATGGAAGGCACTTCTCGCGGATGAGTGGCGCGATCGTTTGATGGTACGTTGGGACTTCTTGGTTTGAGTTCAGCCCTGAACCCAAGATGCCAACCGAAACTAAGCCAATCACAATTTCTTTCATTTGCTCTTCCAGATGAATTCTACTTTACGTACAATGATAGGATGATTTCCGCTCTTTTGGTTGCAATGATGGCAAAAGACTTGTCGACTGCGCCAATTAGTCTCGATGGAGGGTTAAGGACAAGCGGCAAGCCAGCGTTGATTTCATCGGCTCAGTCAAAAGCGACTGTGCTGTTCTTTATCGCCACCGATTGCCCAATTGCCAATCGTTATGCCCCTGAGATTTCGCGGATTGCCAAGACTTACGCCTCGAAGGGAGTTGCTTGCTATCGAGTTTATGTTACGGCTTCAGCCAAGGACGCAATTCGCCACGGAAAGGAGTTTAGACTTAACTTCCCTACCGTCTTGGATTCTGGCCGGAAGCTCGTGAAGGCTACGGGAGTTAAGGTCACCCC
>JBAXBU010000113.1:0-8130 GCA_037141835.1 Armatimonadota bacterium
CAATAAATCGATCAGTTCGCTTATTGCTTCGAGTCTTCTGTCCAAGAGCCTTGTTGCCCCAACGGTCAACAGGTCCCTTCTTACGTCCGACTGGCGACTTAGCTTCACCACCACCGTGCGGGTGGTCTCGTGGGCTCTTTACAACACCACGAACGTGAGGCTTTCTACCAAGATTTCGGTTCTTACCAGCTTTACCGAGCGATTCGTTCTCATGCTCAGCATTACCTACTTCACCAACGGTTGCCCGACAGGTGTTATGAACCATTCTCATTTCGCCCGATGGGAGCCGAAGGGTTACGTACGCACCCTCCTTTGCCATCACCTGAGCCGAAGCTCCAGCGGAACGAACCATTTGCCCACCCTTCGCTGGTTGGATCTCAATGTTATGAACCAAGGTACCGAGCGGGATGTGCTGAAGTTCTAGACAGTTACCCGGAAGAATATCAGCTCCTTGACCGCTAAGGATCTTGGCGCCTACTTCAAGGTTCCGAGCCGCAAGAATATATCGCTTCTCGCCATCAGCGTAGTGAAGCAATGCAATTCGGCAGGTTCTGTTTGGATCGTATTCGATCGCAGCAACCGTCGCAATCATTCCATCTTTCTGTCGCTTAAAGTCGATAATTCGGTATCGTCGCTTGTTTCCACCGCCACGGTTCGCCATCGTGAGACGACCATAGCTGTTTCGTCCGCCTGATTTTGTCAGGGGAGCAAGAAGACTCTTTTCCGGTTTACCTTTCGTTACTTCCGAATAGGTAGAAACTGACTGGAACCTTCGTCCTGGCGATGTTGGTTTTAATCTTACAACTGGCATATTAGACTCCGTAATCCTCCAGCATCTGACCTGTAGCCAACGTAATCACAGCTTTTTTGCGATCTGGCTCGTAACCAGAACTCTTGCCGCGACGTCGCTTCTTGCCGAGAACCTTAATTGTTCGGACTGAGGTCACATTGATGCCCTCACCCTTTTTCTTTCCGTCGTTATAAAGTGCTTCGATAGCAGCTTTGATTTGAATCTTGTTCGAATCCCTCTTCACGATGAACGTGTACTTGCGAACAATCTGTGATTCGTCTTTGATCTTTGGATCGCCGTACGAAAGGGCAACAGACTTTTCTGTCAAGTGAGGAGCTACGATGATCTCGTAAGGATTAATCATTTGGCCCAAACTTCCTCGATGCGACTAAGCGCATCCTTTGCGATTACAACCTTGTGAGCTACAAGCACGTCTCTAGCCGAGAACGCTTGTGTCTTAGGACCTTCTTCGCCTTTCTTCACGCTTGCAGGAGCAGTTCGAATTTCGACTCCGCCTAGATTCCTGAAGCTCTTTGTGACGATGTCATCAACTTCGCTCAAAATAACCAAGACTCTTCGCGTTTCACCCAACCCGAGGGCTGCGAGGAATGCAATTGCGTCCTTAGTTTTTGGAGTTCCGAAAGCGATCTTATCCACGATCGTGACGTTCCCTGCCTCAATATGCATAGCCAGTGAACTGAGAATTGCAGCTCGCTTTTCTTGCTTATTGATCTTCTTGGAATAGTCACGTGGCTTGACCGCAAGAGCCATACCACCGTGGGCATATTGCGGAGCGCGGATCGTACCTTGTCGGGCATTACCGGTCTTCTTTTGTTTGTAAGGCTTTCGGCCACCACCACGAGTTTCACTTCGGGTTTTGGCGCTCTGAGTACCTTGTCGAGAATTCGCTTCTTCGGCGACAACAGCTCTATGAATTGTTGTGTGGCTTGCACAGATTGTTGTCAATGCCGCGCCGAGATCGTGTGAGCCAACTTTCTTGCCAGCTTTGTCTTTTACTTCGATTGCTGCCATTATTTGCTCACCTTATTGATTACCACGAGGGCACCGTTTGGTCCTGGAACACTACCATCGATAAGGACCAGATTTCGCTCTGCGTCAACCTTAACGATCTTGAGACCCTTCTGTGTGACTTGAGCGTCACCCATATGGCCCGGTCCACGCTTTCCTTTGAAAACTCTTTGTGGTCCAGTTGCACCGTTTGAAAGCGGTCGTCGGTGGGTCATGAAGCCGTGGGTCATGTGCTGTCCCTTGAAGTGGTATCGCTTAACACCACCGGCAAAACCTCGCCCCTTACTAAATCCAGTTACCGTTACTGATTCGCCTTCAGCAAAAATGTCTACGATAAACTCTTGCCCGAGTTCAAAGCCATCAGTCTTCTCTACTCGAAACTCGCGAAGAGTTCGCAGGTTTTTGCCGACACCAGATTTCTTGAGGTGACCGAACTTGGGGAATGTCAATTGTTTTTCTTTGGCTTCACCGTAACCGACCTGGATTGCAGAGTACTTATCTACGGCATCAGTTTTAATCTGAGTTACGTAGACAGGCCCTGCTTCCACGACGGTAACGGGCACCATTTTGCCCACACCATTAAAGATGTGAGTCATGCCTATTTTTCGTCCTAAAATGCCTGGAAGCATATAATTTTTCTCCGCTTCAACGCATCGATCGACATGTCGGATTCGTCTTATGAATCACTGACGTTGCCCTAACTATTCGGAAATTCCGAATGGGGTCGCCCTGCCAAACGAGCTACGAAGCACGTTTATTTCTCCGCGCACAGCGCGGCGAATCAATAGTTATACCCAATGAACCTAGGGTAGCGCAAGGGCAAAATGACCTTTCGGGTTTACTCGATGCACCTCAACCAATACGGTCTTGAAGTAAGAACCCAAAGCCTGTTCCGACTCCTTGTCATCTAATGCCTGCCTTGAAGAGATACACTCCTAGGCATGGGGCCCAAAGACAAACTAATCCTCTGGCTGAGTTCTGGCGGGGCGTATGCCGTGATCGGCGTACTTTGGCTGATTTGCGGCATCATATTTGCGATCAAGGCTCGACAAACTGGTCAAAATAGTGGCAGTTCAAACGATGGTTGCTATCTTATGGTTAGCTGCCTCGTTTTCGTGATGATCGGAGGGGCAATTGGGCTCGTTTTGTTTCAGCCGTTCTTTCCCTGGTACATCTTCACTTCTTTGGCAGGTGCAATCATAGCGCCAATTATCGTCCGTCGGAAGTTCTTGAGCGGTAAACGGAAGTATTGAAGGATTGGCCTCCCGACATAGTTCTGGAAGCCACGGTTCCCCCTCCATCTTCACGAAACAAAAAACCCCGCATCTAACATGAGAAGCGGGGTTAAAGACTTTTTGGTCGGACTAGCCAATCTTGTGGACAGCTTTCACGACATCTTCTTCACTTGGGATGCAGAGCAGCTCAAGGTTTCGTGCGTAAGGCATTGGGACATTAAGACCACCAACACGCCCTACTGGGGCATCTAACGAATCAAAGCAGTCTTCTTGAATGCGCGATACGATTTCTGCACCAAATCCACCACTTCTCCAGTCCTCGTAAACGACGACTGCGCGGTGAGTCTTGCGAACGGAATTGTAAATGGTTTCGGTATCGAGAGGCAACAAGGTTCGAACGTCAACAACTTCTGCATCAATCCCATCCTTTGCAAGCAGTTCTGCCGCCAAAAGGTTGATCTGAGTCATTCGCGAATAGCCAATGAGCGAAATATCCTTCCCTTCTTTGAGAATTTGACATTTACCGATTGGCACTGAAAAATCTGTTCCATCCGGAATATCTCCTTTAACCGTGTACAAGCCGGGGCTCTCGTAAAATACGACCGGATTATCATCGGCGATAGCTGACTTCATCATTCCGTAAGCATCCAAAGCGGTTGCTGGCGCAACGACTTTTAGACCAGGAACGTGGGCATACCACCCGTCCATTGAGTGAGAGTGCTGGGCTGAAAGCTGCTTGGCAGCGCCGCCAGGACCACGGAAGACGATTGGGCATTTAACTTCACCGTTGGTCATGTAATGCACCTTTGCGGCGTGGTTGATGATCTGGTCTAAAGCAAGAATTGAGAACGACATTGTCATAAATTCGACGATTGGTCGAAGTCCTGCCATGGCCGCACCAATACCAATACCAGTAAATCCACATTCGGTGATCGGAGTATCGAGAATTCGGTAGTTGTATTGCTCTTGGCGGCTGCCGAATTTTTCGACGAATCCTCGGGTTACCTTAAAGGTTCCTTGGTATCGACCGATGTCTTCTCCCATGATGAAGACCTCGGGGTTTTTCTGCATCTCTTCTTCGATGCTTCGATTGAGGGCTTCTCGGTAAGTTAGTTCGGTTGACATTAGTGTCCCATCTCCGGTTTCATATCGCTGTAAATGTTGTCGTAAACCTCGTCGGCTTCAGGGAATGGACTTGCTTCCGCTTCCTCATAAATCTTTTCTACTTGATCAATTAGTTCTTCTTCGATCGCTTCGTACTTTTCTTCGGTTAGGTATCCGAGTTCGAGCATTTGCTTTTTGAGTCGAGCAATTGGATCTCGAGTCCAAGCCAAGTCTTCTTCCTCTTTGGTTCGGTAAAGTTGTCGATCATTGTCCGCTGCACCGTGTCCAGCGTATCGATAAGTCATGACTTCGATCCAAGCTGGTCGTTGCTCCTTTCGGCACCATTCGACAATCTCCTCAGCTTGACGCTTCATTTGAATAACGTCCATGCCGTCGATTCTCTCGGACCGGATACCAAATGGTAGTCCTCGCTTCCAAAGTTCTTTGTCAGCCGCGTGATACTCGAGACGGGTACCCATCGCAAATTCGTTGTTTTCGATGATGAAGATGCAAGGGATGTCCCACAAGGAAGCCATGTTGAGGGTTTCAAAGACAACACCTTGGTTTGAAGCACCGTCGCCCATGAAGTTAACGCAGACTCGATCTTCGCCTCGGTAACGGGCAGCAAATGCGAGCCCAGCTCCAAGTGGTACGTGACCACCAACAATTCCCCAACCACCGTAAAAGCCGTTCTTTGGATCGTAGATGTGCATTGAGCCACCCTTTCCACCAGCGGTACCACAGCTTCGCCCCATGACTTCGCCAAGAACGGCGACGGCAGGTGTGCCCAAAAGCAGCGCGTGTGCGTGGTCTCGGTATGCTGTGATGACATAGTCATATCCTTTTCGGATTGACTTCATCCAACCAACAGCTAAAGCTTCCATGCCGATGTACACGTGCATGTAGCCACCAGCTTTACCTTCGCGGTAGGCGCGGTTGCACTTTTCTTCAAAGTGACGGATAAAAAGCATGTCACGCAGATGCTCTTCGAGCTCAGCTGCGCTTTCGGTGATCTTGTATTCGGCTTTATTGGCCACTCTTAGTCCTCGTTTTGCAATTGGTTTTGAGGGACGCCATTGTCCGAACCACCGAACAGAATACCCCGAACGGTAAGAATCTGTTAGTAGGATTTGTTTGGCTGTTAGGGGGATTGGGAACTTGAGAATTCCTTTAAGGAAGTTCACAAAAATAGTTAAGAAATGGTATTGATTTGCCGATATCTTTACTAGGTTCGGAGAAATTAGCTATGGACTCAGCGCAACAAAGCAGCAGGTTCAAAGAAATGATGAAAATTACGGTTCAAAAACTGAAAGCCGAGAAAGCATTCGGAACCGCTGCAACGCGTATTCAAGTTTCTTCACTTATTGACATGATTGACTTTCCCCTCAAAAAATTTGGTGAGCCAAAGTGACAAACCCGATGCGGCTACTTAGCTCGCGGATTCTCATTGTCGATGATGAACCAGCCAACGTTTTGCTCCTTGAACGACTTCTTGAGCAACTCGGCTACAACAATCTTGAGTCATTCACAAATCCCGAAGAAGCGTTACCTCGACTTCTCAATTCGAATGTCGATTTGGTTCTCTTAGATATACAAATGCCAAATGTTTCTGGTTTTGATGTATTAGAAAAAATTAGGGATAACAAACAAGAAAATGAATTTAGACCCGTCATGATCTTGACTGCCGATGCAACCCCTTCAACCAAACGAAAGGCTCTTGCACTTGGAGCGGACGATTTTCTGACAAAACCGTTTGAAGCATACGAAGTAGCCCTTAGGGTCAAAAACTTGCTCCGAACGCGGCTCATGTATAAAGAGATGACCTTAGAAAATGATCTCCTTGAGCAACGCGTTTTAGCCAGAACAAAAGAGCTTGAAGAAGTCCAGCTTGAAGTTGTTGATCGCCTGGGACTTGCAACCGAATACCGAGACGATGACACCAAAGCTCATACCGGTCGGGTTGGAGAAATGGCATCCAAACTTGCCAAGGCGATGGATTTACCACCTCGATTTTCTCATTTGTTGCGTTTGGCTGCTCCACTCCACGACATCGGCAAAATTGGCATTTCGGATTTGATTCTGCTCAAAGAAGGAAAATTGACGGACGAGGAATACGAAACGATGAAGAAGCACTGTGAAATTGGGGCATCAATTCTTTCCGGAAGCAAGTCAGAAATTCTTCAACTTGCCCAAGAAATAGCTATATCTCACCATGAGCGTTGGGATGGGCGTGGGTATCCAAACCAATTATCCGGCGAAGACATTCCGCTTTCAGGACGTATCGTTTCAGTCGTTGATGTTTTCGATGCACTCACCCACGAACGAACCTATAAGAAGGCTTGGCCCATCGAAGAGGCGCTTATGGAAATCAAAAAGAACTCGGGCACGCAATTCGATCCAACAATTGTGAAAGCCCTGATGACCCTCTTCCCGAGTCAATTGGCAAAAATCGCGGCCTGATATAGCGCACAAAGTTCACAAAATCTTATAAGATTAGGAGGTTATGTCCCTTTGTGCTCTCATGCTACTTTCCGCGGTCGCTATGCCTCGCCCTACTCCTTTCTACATGAGCGTCCAAGCTTGGTCGTTCAACCCTTATTCGGCATTTGAATCTATTGAGCGTGCATCCGATGCTGGTTCAAAGTACATTGAGTTCTTCCCAGGGCAAGCGCTTAAGCCTGGCTCAAAATCGGGAATGGGACCTGGATTAACTGAAACCGAACTGTCAGAGCTTCGGACCCAGCTCGACAAATACGGAGTCACACCTGTCGCGTTTGGTGTTGTCGGGATCGACCAAGATTATTCAAAAGCTAAGCCGCTGTTTACGTGGGCCAAGAGCATGGGAATCAAAGTCATCAATACCGAGTCAACTGGTTCGATTGACACCATCGAGAAGCTGGTCAAAGAATTTGACATTAAAGTTGGGTTCCACAACCACCCGAAGCAACCTAACAATCCAAAATACGTCATTTGGGATCCAAATTATGTTTATAATTTGGTCAAGGATCGAGACGTTCGAATCGGTTCTTGCGCAGACATTGGTCACTGGGTTCGAAGTGGACTGAAGCCAATCGATGCCCTTAAAATTCTCAAGGGTCGAGTGGTCAGTAGTCACCTGAAGGATCTCAACAAGTTTGGAGAGGGCGCTCAAGACGTACCTTATGGCACAGGAGTTTCGGACATTGCAGCCGTGCTTTCTTATTACAATCAGATTGGACTCAAGGGCAGCGTTTCGGTCGAATACGAGTACCGGTACGAAGCAAACGTTAACTACGTCGCTCAATGCATCGGCTTTGTTCGAGGTTTCTTCGGAAAATAGGCTTCGCATTTTTCACTAGTAGGCAAAAAAGGAATGATAGTTTTAGCATCAATTAGTTTGTTAGCTCTCGGTGGTCTCCCTCAAGATACTTATCTAAGCCAGATTCTTAAGTGGAGATCCCAAACCGAAGCAAACTTGAAACGCCCGGAAGGCTGGCTAACTGTCGCCGGATTGTTTTGGCTTTCTGAAGGCGAGAATACGATGGGAACAAAATCTGGCAGTCGCATCGCCCTGCCAGCTGGTTCTGGTGGCGCCGATCAAGTCGGAACTGTGACACTAAGTGGTAAGAAAGTAACGTTGAACAACTGGTCCGGTGCGGCAGTACAGGTAAATGGATCTCCGGTTACTGGTTCAGTTGAACTGAAGTCTGATATAAGCGGTAAACCTGATACTGTTCAGATTGGGACGATTTCCTTTAGGGTCATTGTTCGAGGCAAACGAACCGGTATTCGGCTCTTTGATTCGAATAGCCGTGGCATGAAAGAATTTTCTGGGTGCCATTGGTATCCAGTCAATTCAGGCTTTCGCTTCAAGGCCAAATTTACGCCGTACACTCCACCCAAAAAGGTCAGTATTCTTAATGTCCTAGGAGATAACGAAACCGTTTCCTTGCCAGGATATGTTGAATTCTACGTCAACGGGAAAGCATGCCG
>JBAXBU010000114.1:0-7952 GCA_037141835.1 Armatimonadota bacterium
GCATTTGTTCATTGCAGCCGTGTTTAACGGGACTATTTCTTGCTTTGAAATGCCCGTTCGGCAAGCCGTCATTAGCTCTTCGGTTTCCAAAGAGGATTTGCCCTTAGCGATTCCCTTTCAAGGGCTAACTTTTAACCTGGCGAGGGTTGTGGGACCGGCAGTAGCTGCCCTTCTCTTGACTCGCTTTGATGTTGCGACTTGCTACCTAGTTAACGGGATTTCATTCATTGCTTTGATTTTTGCAACATTGACCGTACGATCTGATCTCTCGGCAAAAGCTGATCGCGCAAGTCATATGGTTGATCTCATCCTTGAGGGATTTCGGTACACATGGCGCGACAAGCGGCTGAAGATGCTGTTTATGCTTGAGACTGGGATTTCATTTTTTGCCCTGTTTTATTTGGCTCAAATGCCGGCAATAGCGCATGAAATGTTAGGGCTGCCTCGGGAAGGTGGTGGCGTTGGAATTGTGACGACGGCAGTTGGAATTGGTGCGATCCTCGCTCTGGTGATTACTTCTAAGACCTCTGATTTGCATATCAAGGGGACGCTTATTCGGATTGCGGTAACGACCGCAGCGGTTGGACTTCTCCTCCTATCTTTTGTTAATAGCGTTTGGGTTGCGTTTCCAATTCTTGTTTTGCTTGGCATTAGTAATGTCACGATTTTTAATACTTGCAATTCCCTTTTTCAACAGATTGCCCCCGAGCGACTACGCGGTAGGGTCATTTCAATGCACATATGGGCTTTGAGCGGGATCGGTCCGCTGGGAATGTATCCGTTTGGATGGCTCGCAGAACACTACGGACTGCCATTTTCTTTGCGGATTGCGTCCATACTTACCATTGGAGTTGCCGCGTGGGCATGGTTAAAAAAGATCTCACTTGAGGCAAAATAGAAGGACGAATGTCACGACGCAATCGCGATGATTTTTTTTGGCAGGGGGGAGCTGACCTAAATAAACTAGCCGAGGAGCTTTCGAGCCTCCGCCCTAAAGTTGCGTCTAACAGAAGTTGGGAACCCCTCGTAGACCTTACAGAGGAGACAACAAGGCTTGTCTTGAAAGCTGAAATCGCGGGGGTTTCATCGGATGAAATTGAACTCAGCTACGTTGCAGAGCGGCATGCAATATTGCTGCGAGGCGAACGCGCCGAAGATGTTGAATCAGATGAAGACCGAGTTGGCGTATTTCAATTGGAGATACTTTACGGACACTTTGCGCGGGAAATTGCTTTACCGGAAGACGTTGCCATCGACGTTTCGAACATTCGTGCTATTTTCCGCAACGGAATATTGATCGTTTTGATACCAAAACAGATCGCGACCATGCATCAGGTTGTGATCGAAACATTATAATGGCTGAACTTAAATTACCTATCGAAGACCAAAGCCCTGAACTTGAGGAGCAACGTGCTCCACAGGTTCATGATGTGATGCCTGAAGAGGAAGAACGGAAGCCAATTGTTCCCGACGAGATCAGCATTTTGCCACTTCGAGATAGCGTGATCTATCCGATGCTCATTGCTCCGTTGAGCATTGCTCGTGAAGGCGGTATCAAACTCATTGATGATGCGGTTAGCGGTAATAATCGCGTTATCGGGGTGGTTGCCCAGCGTGACCCTCAACTTGATGAGCCAGGTTTTGACGGGGTTCACGAGTATGGCTGTGCGGTTATTATTCGGACATTGGTTAAGCTTCCTGATTCGGTACGTTTGATCGTACAGGGTATTCAGCGATTCAAGATCGTCGAGAGAATCTCCGAGGCACCGTATATGCGGGCTCGAATTGAAGTTATTGAGGAACCGGAAGTTACGCCAGAAAATGCCGAGGAAATTGAAGCCTTGCGTCGTACGGTTGCGGCAATGTTTGAGCAGGCTATTCGGCTCTCGCCGGGTTTGCCTGATGAACTGAGATCGCTGACTCAGGCGGTTAATGAAACCAACGTGATGGCGGACCTGGTTGCCGCTCATATGCATTTGAGCGTCTCGGATAAGCAGAAGGTTTTGGAAACTGAGGACCTCGAAGAAAGGCTGAAGGATCTTTTGGAGATGCTTGTTCGTGAAGTTCGGGTTCTTGAGCTTACGTCGAAGGTTCAGACCGAAGTTAACACGGAGTTAAGCAAGAGCCAGAGAGAATATTATCTCCGGGAGCAACTGAAGGCGATTCAACGGGAGCTAGGCGAGGGTGATGAGCGTGGCGAAGAGCTGGACGATTTGCGCCTAAAAATTGATCAGGCGAAGTTGCCAGATGAGACTTTGAAAGAGGTTAATCGCGAGTTTGACCGGCTGAAAAGGATTAATCCAAGTTCGCCCGAGTATTCGGTTGCGCGAACTTACGTTGAAACGATCGTTGGCTTGCCTTGGAATGAAGCTACGGTTGACAATTTGGACCTTCAACATTCGATGGAAGTGTTGAACGGCGACCATTTCGGACTGGAGAAGATTAAAGACCGAATTATCGAATTTTTGGCCGTCCGAAAGGTTAAGGGCACCGGAGTTATTCGGCAACCGATCCTTTGTTTTGTGGGACCTCCGGGAGTTGGAAAGACTTCTTTGGGACGGTCTATTGCGGACGCGATGGGGCGAAAGTACACACGACTGTCTTTGGGCGGAATGAGGGACGAAGCCGAGATTAGAGGTCACCGAAGAACTTACATTGGAGCTTTGCCGGGCCAAGTAATCCAAGGGATTAAGCGGGCGGGGACTAACAATCCGGTTGTTGTTCTTGACGAGATCGATAAGTTGGGCAGCGATCAGAGGGGCGATCCTTCATCGGCGTTGCTGGAAGTATTGGATCCGGAACAGAATTCGACTTTTAGGGATCATTATCTCGATACGCCGTTTGACTTGTCGAGGGTCTTTTTTGTTGCGACGGCCAATCGGATGGATACAATTCCGGCTGCGCTCCGTGATCGAATGGAGATCATTGAGCTCGGAGGATACACCGAGGAAGAAAAGACGGAAATTGCGGTTCGCCACTTGATTCCTAAGCAGATCAAAGAGCATGGGCTTCGTCCGGCTCAGATTGTGTTTAAACGAGAGGCGGTTCTCAAGCTTGTTCGGCATTACACGCGAGAAGCGGGCGTTCGGAACCTTGAGCGAGAGATCGGGAGCGTAGTTCGTAAAGTGACACGACAGGTCGCTGAGGGACGGACGAGCAAGATGACGGTGACTGAGCGGTTCATCGAAACGGCGCTTGGATCGCCTCGGTACTTGCATGATCTGATTAAGGAGAGAAAGATCACTCCGGGAATTGCGGTTGGTTTAGCCTGGACTCCGGTCGGTGGAGATGTTTTGTTTATTGAAACAACTAAGATGCCGGGGACTAAGGGATTGATTGTTACGGGACAATTGGGCGATGTCATGAAGGAGTCGATCACGGCGGCCCTTAGCTATATACGTTCTCACGCTGCGACGCTGAAAATTGATTTAGAAGAATTTGAAAAGAACGACATTCATGTTCACGTGCCAGCTGGCGCGGTTCCGAAGGATGGCCCTAGTGCTGGCGTTACGATGCTCACAGCCTTGGTTTCGTTGTTCACTGGTCGGGTTGTGCGGTCTCGGTTGGCAATGACCGGCGAGATTACATTGTCTGGACAGGTACTGCCGGTTGGCGGCATTAAGGAAAAGGTTTTGGCGGCCCAGAGAGCCGGGGTCGAATCTTTGATTCTCCCAGAGCAGAATCAGAAGGACTACTACGAGGAAATTCCGATGGACATTCAGAAGCTTTTGAGCGTCCAGTTTGTTAATCGCGCTGAGCAAGTTTTGAAATTCGCACTGGAGAAGTAAGCAATGTTAGAAACGCCAACCCGGGGGCGATTTTACAAGGAAGAACGGTTTCTGGTTTTCGAGCCTGAGCCAGCCTACGTCAGTTTGGTTTACGCCTGTATTGGTGGCGGAGGCGTCGCAGGTGTCTATGGATTTCTGACTCGAGACACTTGGTTGTTCTTTGTTGGATTTGCCGTGATGTTGTCTGGCATTTGGGCGAACCTTTCGTTAGTTCGAATTCGGTTTGATCTAAAGAGTCGAACGTACCGTCGTCGTCAGGGTCCCGGACTTATACCTCGACTATGGCAAGGCTCAGTTGACGAACTCGATGCTCTGGTTGTGGTTGCGGAGCAATCGATGATTGCTCCGGGATCGTTTCGCTATCATTTAGTTTTGCATTGGAAGCAGCATCGGGCCCCCTTAATGGTTCTCGAATCAGAGGTTCGAGTATCGCCGGGTGGACCGCAAATGGGGGGGCAACTCTTAGTAGCTAAAGCTACGAAATATGCCCGCGCAATGAGTCTTCCGGTGTATGACAATACTCATATGATTGGATCATGTCCAGTTACGGTTTGGTCTTAAAAGGGCTTTCCATAGGCACTCATCACCCGATGTGCGATCTCGAAAAAGATGATCAGTCCGGTAGCATCGACAAAGGTTGAGATGAACGGAGCACTCATTACCGCCGGATCAATTCCGAGTCGTTTTGCCGCCATCGGCAGTACTGAACCAACGCAAGTCGCCCACACGATGATGCAGGGCAGCGAAAGTCCGATAACTAGAGAGAAGTAGATTGGTTGACTCCAACCAATTACGGGCAAACCGGCTCTTGCCATACCCAGCGCGCCAAGAGCTACGCCAATGATAATTGCAACGGAGAATTCTCGGCGAATGACTCGGAACCAATCCTTTATTCTTACGTCACCGAGGGCTAGGGCGCGGGTGATCGTCGTTGTTACTTGAGATCCGGCATTACCGCCTGCCCCAATAAGCAGTGGAACAAATAGCTGCAACTTGGCAATGAGAGCTAGAGAGTCATCTTCGTTTCCGTTTGCCTTTGAACCAAGGTAGTACCGGAGAACGCTGCCGGTGAAGAATTCCGCGACGAAAAGGATCAGGAGCCAAGGTAAGCGGCGCTTAATTAGTTCAACAATTGAAAGTGAAAGGTAGTTCTCAGCATCACCAGTAACGGCACCAAGCATGAGAACGTCTTCCGTTTGAGCCTCTTCAAGAATTTGTTGGGCATCGTCCGCGGTGACAATTCCCAACATTCTCCCGCGGGCATCGAGAACGGGCAACGCCGAAAATCCATATCGGGCGAGGGTTCTTGCGACTTCCTCTTCGGGCATCGTTGCGGGAACGGTTATGACGTCCTCGACCATAACGTCTCGGGTAAGACTGTTCGGTTGGGCTCGGATAACTCGCTTGAGCGTAAGTAGGCCGAGGAGGTGTCGATCTTCGCTCAATACGTAGATATAGTTAACGGTTTCAAATTCTTCATCGTTCGTGTTCCGAATTAAATCTAAAACATCACTCATCGTATCCGTCGGAGCGACTTCGACAAAATCTTCGGTCATGAACTGACCTGCAGAGTCTTCGGGATAGCTTAGTAGCCGGCGGATTTCTTGGGCATCTTGATCGGGAATGACGTGAAGGAGTGCTTCAAATCGTTCGGGAGACAAACTATCTCGCAATCCTAATGCATCATCCATGGGAAGGATGTCGAGATAGTGGGCTACGGTTGTATCCGGTAGCTCGGCAATGATTGATCGAGACGTCTCTTCTGGAAGTTCGACCAGCACGTAGGCGGCGGTCTCGGCATCTAATTTGCGCAAGATGGCAAGGCCAATTTCTAAGTCGCTTCGTTGAATTGCGTCCGCAAGATCTTCTGGCCGGTAGTTTTCCAGCGCATCTCGGACTTTGTATTTATCTTCTTCCAGCGCAAGGCTCGGAAGGCGATCCACTAGGGCTTGCTCATCTGCTCTCATGACGTTCTCCTGATTTATCGAGTCGGATCACGTCAAGTTATGAGCGATCCTAGTTTGTACTGCTTGGTTCCATGTTGGTATCCCCAATTATTTAGAAATTGATGGGGTATGCGATTTATATTGGCACGGTGTCGAAGCTAAAAGATAGTAAGAGTCAACATTTCCGACAAATTAGGCTAATTCGCCAGCAATTGCCTTCCACAGGTCAGGATTAACAGATTTCGGTATGATTTCAAGGATTTTCGTTGATTGTCGCTCGTATCGTCTTATTTTCTCTCCTTTTCTTGTTACCTTTGCTTGTCTTAAATTCGCTAAACGATCGGCCAATTTGACTTGCTGGGCATCGTTTGACATTGCACCAATATCGGCAAGGAGAAGGTTCGACCGGAATTGCCATAGGTCTTCCTTCGACAAGCCTTGGGCTTGCTCGGCGGTTGGCTCGGTCCTGGTTAGCTCGGTGACCAGTTGTGCGACTCTGATTCCGAATTCTCGTTCAATCTCTTCCTTGATTGTGGTGGTTTCTTCCAACACATCATGTAGGGCTGCGACGCAGAGCAGCTCTTCATCGGTAACTCCGCCAAGGTACCGGAGCAAGGCACAGACTTCGATCGGGTGGGTGGAGTACGGGAGGGCATAGGCTCCATCGCGGTAGTCTCCATCATGCTTTTCAACCGCAAATTGAATTGCTTTTGACAAAAGACCATAAGGCATGTCTGATTATGCAACCATTATTAACTTATGGTTCGAACATTCGCAGCTGCAGATATCGGGAGTAACACCGCCCACTTGCTCGTAGCGGCGACTGATGGCGAGCTGGTGATGCGGGTCGATAATTTGAACGAATGGATTCCGCTTGGCGAGGTTGTCTCTCGGCTCGGCGAGATACCAAAAGATGTTATGGAAATGTTAACACTTGCGGTTAAGGAGTTTAAACGCATTGCCACGAGCAAAAAAGTAGACGGCTTCTACGTCTTTGCAACGGAGGGAATGCGGATGGCGAGAAACCATACTGAGGTTCTTGAAAAGATCTATCGAGAAACGGGAGTCAAAGTCGAAATCATAAGCCCGGCGGTTGAAGCTCAGTTAAGTTTCCGTGGGACCCAGTTGGATACCAGAAATCTCGGTGCCAAAATCTTGTTTGAGGTGGGTGGTGGCAGTGCTCAGGTAGCAATAATTGAAGACGACAAAATTATCGATCAAGTTTCTTTGCCGCTCGGTACGGGCAGAATCGTCGCTGAAACGGGCATCGCCAATCCTTGTCCAGAATACGCATTAGTAGCAGCTAACAATTATATTAAGAGGAAACTCCAGGAGTGCCCGTTGAAAGTCCAAAGTAAATTAGCGGTTGCTTCGGGAGGAGTGGGGCGTGGACTTTGGAGAGCCTTACACCCGGATGGCGAAAAGGTGATTGCCAAATACGAAATTGAATATTTACGGAATTCGGTGGAGGCAATGAGTGTTGATCGAATTGGATCTCGCTTTAGCGTCAAGCAAAAGCGAGCCGGCACTTTGCTTCCGGGCACTTTGGTTTATTTGGCGCTTATGAATCACTTTGGAGTTGAAGCATGCGTGATTAGCGAGTTTGGGGTGCGCGAAGGGGCAATCCTTGAAATGGCTACTAAGAGGATGACATCGTGAGTAAGGCTAAGAAGAAGCCAGTTGAAGTTACGGAATCACGGTTCATTAACCGAGAGCTTTCTTGGTTGAACTTTAATGAACGGGTTCTTCACGAGGCGGCTGATCAATCAAACCCATTGTTAGAACGGCTGAAGTTTCTATCCATCTTTGATTCAAACCTTGACGAGTTCTTCATGGTTCGAGTTAGCGGCTTAATCGAGCAAGTCGAGGCAGGAGTCCAATCATTGTCACCAGATGGGCTGACTCCTAGTGAGCAACTCGAATTGATCGCGGATCGGAGCGGCCCGATGCGTGAGCGGGCGGCACGAATCCTTGTGGATGAAGTTATTCCTCAGTTAGACAAAGCAGCTATTCACATTCGAGAAATCAGTTCATTGCGGCCAGACAGGCTGGAAGAGCTGGATGAATACTTCTTAAACGAGGTTTTCCCACTTTGCACCCCGCTTGTTCTCTATCCTGCGGTTTCGGTTCCGTTCATCTCTAATCGGTCTCTCAACATTGTTGTCGAGTTGGGCAACCCCGACGAAGAGCCGCGACTCGCTCGAGTTAAAGTTCCTAC
>JBAXBU010000115.1:0-7899 GCA_037141835.1 Armatimonadota bacterium
GTCGAATAGTTCGTAGCCCAGTTTTAAATAGAAATCGACCACCACCTCACGGGCATGGAGAACGACGATTTTGTACTCCATTTGGCTTGCCCATTCTTCGGTAAAAAGCATGATGTCTCGCCCGAAGCCTTTCCCTTGTTGGGATTGGCTCACTGCCACTTGGCGAATTTTGATCACCTCAATATCCACCGGAGTAGCCATCGCGGTAGCTAAAACGATTCCTTCAACATCTCCAACAAAGTGAAATGAATCGATTTCGGATTCTAGTTGTTCGGTTGTGAAATCAAGACCCAACGGAAATCGAAGTACTTGCCGACGAAGCTCTACTGCTTGTTGATATTCCTGGGAACCGTGATAAACAACCTTGCAGATCATTTCTTCTTTGCTGGCGCCTTCTTAGCTGGTGCCTTCTTTTTGAAGCCACCTTTTCTTGTTGAGGGTGGTGCATCTCGCTTCTTTTGAAGCATTTCTGCCGCCTGCTCGTTTGTAAGTGACAACGGGTCAATTGACTTTGGAATCGTTGCATTAGTGACGCCGTCGGTCACATAGGGGCCATAGAAGCCAGTCATGACTTTCACTGGACCGGCGCATCCTGCGATTTCTCCCATTTCTTTCAAAGCGCCTTTTTTGCTAGCCGCGCCTGAGGTCTTTGGTTGAGCCAAGATGGCTTGAGCTTCTTCCAGGGTCATGACTCCGCCCTTTCGCCAATCTTCCACGGTTCGGCGCTCAGTGCCAGCTTCTACGTAGGGACCAAACTTGCCCATTTTAAAGTAAACCTCGTTGGCGCCATCCTTGCCGATTAGCCTCGGATATCGACACAACGTGTCGAGTTCTTCCTTGGTGAGATCTTGGGGAGCTATTGCTGGTGGCAAAGAAACCCAAGTCGGTTTGACCTTCTTTTCAATCTCTTCTGGAGTTCGCTCGACTTCGATGTAATAACCCTGTCGATGTTTGAGCAAGAGGTTTCGCCCAGTATCGGGATGAACGCCAATGGATTCTGCGGCCGGAGCTTTTTGAGCAAACAGCTCATGGGCCTTCGCCAAAGTAAGATCGGCAGGGGCAAGGTCGTCGGGGATATTGGCATAGACCTTTTGCTCTCCGAGTTGAAGGAACGGACTACCGTCTTTGCCGGTTCGGACTTTTATTTCTTCGCCAGTGGCTTCATCCTTGCCAATTTGAAGGTTCGGGAACGGTATCTGAAGCTTTCGCTCTTCGACCATTGGTTTGAGCCCAGGCTTGTTCGCATCGCCAATAAAGAACTCTTTAAGATATTCCTTTGAATTTGACTTCCCTTCTGAAATTTCGTCTAAGACATCGTCAAGTCTTGCCGTAAATCCAAAGTCCATGAGTTCGCTGAAGTGAACGTCGAGAACTTCCATCGCCATGAATGCTCTCCATGTCGGAACAAGGGCTTTTCCGGCTTTGCGAACATAACCACGATCCACAATTACCGAAATGATTGACGCATACGTTGATGGTCGACCGATACCAAGCTCTTCGAGCTTTCGAATAAGGGTTGCGTCGTTGTACCGTGCTGGTGGTGTCGTGTGGTGCTCGGATGGATCGAGCTCTACAAGACCGACTTCTTGCTTGGCTGACATCCGCGGCAAGATTCGATCTCCCTCGTCCTCTTCGTCTTTGCCTTCAAGATAGACGCTAAGGTAGCCAGGATCGAGAACTTGACTTCCGTTGGCTTGGAAGACTAACTTACCTGCGGTCGATTGTGAGGAAATCTTTGCTTCGGTTCGAAGCATTCGAGCTGGCTTCATCTGACAAGCGACTGTTCTTTGCCATATCAAGGAGTAGATTTTGTATTGGTCATCGGTTAAGAAGCTTCGGACTTTGTCCGGTGATCTTGCTGCATCGGTTGGACGAATTGCTTCGTGAGCTTCCTGGGCATTTTTGACTTTGCTGGTGTACTTGATCGGCTTTTCGGTCTGAGCATCGGGATAATGCTTCGCAATGTAGCCTCGAACTGACCTGAGCGCATCGTCTGACAAAGTCAAAGAGTCGGTACGCATGTACGAGATGAGACCAACGGTTTCTCCACCCAGTTCGACACCTTCATAAAGGGTTTGGGCGATTCGCATCGTTCGGTCGGAGCCATACGAAAACTTACGGTTGGCGTCCTGCTGCAGGGTAGTCGTCATGAACGGCGGTTGAGGCTTTTGTTGAGCTTCCTTTTCGGTGAGGGACTCAACAATATATGGTTTGGCAGCTTTTGCGGCAACAGCCAATTCGGCGGCCACTTTGCCATCAATCCACATCACATCTGATTTGCCGTGCAGTTTGCCGGTGTTTTCGTCAAAGTCTCTGCCTAAAGCAACTCGCTTGCCTTCAACTTCGGTTAAATCGGCTTGAAACAATCCGGCTGCGACCTGAAATCTTGCTCGAAGATCCCAATACTCGGCAGAAACGAAGTCCCTTCTCGCTTTTTCGCGCTCAACTACGAGTTTGACGGCGGGGCTTTGAACCCGACCAGCCGACAGATTTTTGGTTACTTTCGTCCAAAGGACGGGTGAAAGGGTGTAGCCGTAGAGGCGATCCAACATTCGTCGAGTTTCTTGGGCTTCAACTAAGTCCAAGTCGATGTTTCGAGGCGAACTAATCGCCTTTTGAATGGCTTCCTTCGTAATTTCGTGAAAGGCAATTCGAGAAACTTTGACCTTCTTGTTTGGTTTGAGGATTTCGAGAAGGTGCCAGGAAATGGCTTCTCCTTCTCGGTCTTCGTCAGTCGCGAGTACAAGCTCGTCCTTGTCTTTCATCGCGGCCCGAAGTTTTGCTACTTGGGCAGCTTTCTCCTTGGGGACTTCGTAGTATGGTTCAAAATCGTTGTCGACATTGATTCCGTAATCTGCCCACCAGAATTTTTTGACTTCTGCGGGTAAATTTTTTGCGTTATGAACGAGGTCACGGATGTGACCAATGCTAGCCAGAACTTCATAGTCCTTACCAAGATAGCTTCCAATGGTTTTCGCCTTGGCGGGTGATTCTACGATGACGAGTTTTGAAGCCATAAATAATTCCGAAAGACTAATACTTATCCTTTCCAGGTAAATAATGCCCGTTCGATTCGAGAACTATACTGCTTTTTTCCAAAACTTCTCAAAAAGAATTGAATTCCTAGGACTAAAAATACGTCTTAAATAAGGATGTTGACCGCACTTCTGCTCCCGATGGTTGTAAATCTCGCTCGCGAGGAGTCCTTTTTTACGATTTGGATGCAAGGTTCAAAGATCGGTTATTCTTCTTTTTCGACCTCGCCAAGTACCTTCAAGGGCAAGCCAGCGGAAAAATCATCATCCCGGACCGAGCTAAAAGTTGGGCTCATTGGTTCGGCGGTCGAGATGTCCGTTTCGTCCGAAACTATTTCTGTTAGCGGTAAGCCCGTGCAAATGCATTTCAGCCAATCTAGTTCGGGAAGAAGTCAGGTACTGGACGCCTGGTTTGAACCGGCTGGAATCCGAGTAGAGGTCAATAATAATGGAGCTAAATCCAAACAACTCCTGGCTATACCGAAGGATGGCGCAGTTGTTGATGACCCAGTAGCCGAATTTGCCTTGAAACCCCAAGCTATTGGAACATCAAAGATTTTTTACATTCTCGACCCATCAACGGTTAGCCTGGTTAAGAACACGGCGAAGCTCATCGGCAAACGAGATATCGAGGTCCAGGGAGTTAAAACCAACGCGAATGCGATTTTGATTGAAGACACCAGGATGAACACAACGGTCTATACCAGTGGGAAAGGCGATGTTCTGAAAGTCACCACTACAATTGGAATGGACATGATTCCCGCTACTAAAGCCGAAGCACTTGGGAAATCGGGTACCGATACCCAGCCAGACTTTGCGGCTTTGATGAGCATTAAGCCAAGCGTCGCCTTGAAAGACCCACTTAAGCTTTCCAACCTCAAAATTCGGCTTAATGCGGACAACATGCCGCCGATTCCAAACGATAGTCAACAAGGAGCTCATAAAGAGGCAGGTCAATGGGTGGTGAATGTCAAACCAACTCAGTTATCGATAGCCAAGTCGGTTAGCATTGCGGCAGCCAAGAGTCAAAAACCAGATTGGGCTAAGGCTAGCCACTTGATTCCATCGAATACTCCCCGTTTTATCAAATTAGCGAAAGAGATTGTTGGGAAACGTACCGATGTTCGATCTGCTTCGCTTGAGATCCGAAAATATGTCAATTCAAAGATGACTCCTAACGCTGGAATTGGCGTTTTGAGGGACGCTTCTGAAGTGCTTACCGCCAAAGAAGGAGTCTGCCGAGACTACGCAATTCTTACGACATCTTTATGTCGTGCGGCAAATATTCCGGCAAGATTGGCGAGCGGTCTGGTTAACTTTGATGGAAACTTTTATTATCATGCGTGGGTTGAAGTTTGGACCGGGTACGACTGGCTAGGATTGGATAGCGTTCCCGACTCTGAATTTTTCACTGCCAGCCATGTGAAATTGAGTCAAGGCAACGTGAACCAAGCGTTCACATTTACGATTCTATCAAATGCCCGATTGGAAGTTTTAGAGCAAAGGAATTAGACCACGATGGAAAAACCAAAGCAGCACATAAAGAGTAGCAAGACAAAGAGCGCCTTCCAGATCATGATCTGCGGAGTCTTTGCCGCCTTTGTTGCTACGATCCTTGGCTTATTTGGTCCGATCCTTGTCAATAATGTTGGAAAGCGAACCGTCCCAGATTTTGTTGAAGTGCCATACGGGTTTACAACTTCCCTTCCCTTCATCATTTCTGGATTTGTTTGCGGTTGGTTTCTTGGCTCGATTGTCATTCGATTTACCGAGAAATTTGGTAAGCGATGGGATAAGACGGACGATTCGGAGAAGATCACTTGGTTTGTTGGTGGGATGCTTGGCTTTATTGTCGCCACGTTCTTCATCACATTCTTGAATCAGTTCCCCTTTGAAAAGTGGGTCGTTGCCCTTTTCGTCCTTGGGATAGCCGTTCTCTTTTCGACGTTCACAATTTATGCTCTCCACTCCATGCGGGAGTCACTTCCTTGGTACCGCGGAAAGATACGGGCACGCAGGACCGGCATGAAGATTCTGGATACCAACGTTATTATCGATGGTCGAGTTTACGACGTAGCCAGATCGGGATTTGTTGAAGGCAACGTGTACGTTCCCCAGTTTGTGCTTGAGGAGCTTCAATATATCGCCGATAGCCACGACGGTCTTCGACGTCAGCGTGGCAGACGCGGACTGGACATTTTGAAGCTTATGCAAAGCGAGTTCGATATTGAAGTTGGCATTCATGACCATCTGGCTCCTGAGCAGGGAGACGGAGTTGATTCACGGCTGGTTCGGTTGGCGATTGCTTTAGGAGCCGACCTGGTGACTAACGATCATAATTTGAATCGCGTAGCCTCTCTACAAGACGTTAAAGTTCTTAATATCAACGACTTAGCCCTTTCCCTACGCCCCAACGTCTTGCCTCAAGAGCATATGGAAATCAACATTGTTCGGGAAGGAAATCAGATTGGACAAGGTGTTGGCTACCTTGAGGACGGAACCATGGTCATTATTGAGAACGGGCGAGCTCATATCGGCGAAACTCTCGACGTGATGGTTACTCAAGTTATCCAGACTGAACGAGGAAAGCTCATTTTTGCCGAAGTTGAGGATATTGAGCCTAACAAACCACGCACCACGCCGAGAAAGCATTAGCAATGAAACTAGGAGCGGTAATTCTTGCCGCAGGGTCTGGAACTCGATTCGGCGGTGACAAACTTGCCGCCTCAATTGGAGGAATGCAAGTTTGGAGACGCAGTTTCCTTGCTTTTCTCGATCATCCAGCGGTTGATGAAGTCGTTGTAGTTTGCTCAGAGGCAAACTATTCGGCTATTCGAGAAGTTGTTGGCGAAGATGCAGAAGTCATTTTGGGTGGAGACACCCGGACTGCGAGCACAATAGCCGGACTTTGGAAGGCTTCCCAGATTGGTTGCGACGGTGTTCTCTTTCACGATGGAGCTCGACCATTTGTTTCGGAGTCTGTTATTTCTCGAGTAGCAGAAGGCGTAAAGGCGGGCAAAGCGGTTGCTGCGGCTGTGCCTTGCGTGGACACCATCAAGCTTGTTTCGGGTGGGAACATTGGGACTCATTTGGAACGATCCAACACGGTTTCGATGCAGACTCCCCAGGGCGGACCCTCGGCAATGTTTGCGGACGCGTTTTCAAAGATTCAGGAGTCGTGTACGGATGACATGGAGCTTTTGAGCAAAGCTGGATACACTACCGAGTGGGTAATGGGCGATCCGAACAACTTTAAGATTACGACTGCGGAAGACTTGCTAAGAGGGCGATCCTTGTTCGGCACAGAAAACCGAACTGGATTGGGTTACGACATTCACCGTTTCTCTACGGATCCCTCGCGACCTTGCTGGTTGGGTGGAGTCTTGTTTGAAGGCGAGGTCGGTCTGGAGGGTCACTCCGATGCGGACGTTGTTTTGCATGCCGTTGTCGATGCCCTTTTGGGAGCGATTTCAGCTGGTGATATTGGTCAGCTCTTTCCTAACACCGATATGGCTCATAAAGATCGGGCTTCTTCGGAGTTTTTAGTTGAAGCCGTTCGGTTGGTTTCTGAAGGTGGTTGGACCATCAATAATTTGGATATTGCGATTCAAGCGGAGAAACCGAAGATCATGCCTCGGGCATTGGACATTCGGACCCGCATTGCCTCGATTTCGGGGATCGAACTGGATCGGGTGAGCATCAAGGCAACAACCAACGAGGGCATGGGTTCGATTGGTCGAGCCGAAGGGATCGCGGCAACCGCAATTTGTTCGATTAGTCGATAGCGCAAGAAGCGTTAGAAGCGCGGGAAGCGTAAGAAGCGGAAGAGGAAAATCTACCCTGGGAACTTCGTCTCTCCCTTATCGTAAGCTAGTTCCAGTTCCCATCGTTCAGGGCTGATCGGTTTCTTGAGCAGGATGACATCGAAGTTGGTTGGGCTGGACTGCCATTCTCTCATTCTCCTTCGTTTATTGCCGAATGATTTGAAGTGCCAGAGAAGGATAGAGTCTTTTGACAACAAAGCTCTTATCGTTTCGACGTTACCATTGCAGACTGGTTTCTTATCGATTCCGCGTGCGATGCTGCGTTTGAAGAGTTGCCAGAATGAATACCAACGGGAATAGTCCAGACCAATGACAAGCTGAACCCGCTCAAGAGGGATTTCGAGCCATTTAGCATAGGCCGCATCCATGATCCATTCGTCTTGACTGCAGATTGCTCTGATTCTTTCTCGTTGCTCTTCGATTGGTACGAACTCCCAGTTTGCTTCCCACATTAAGTTGTCAATTTCTGTCCAGGGAATTCCGGTCTTTTCGCTCAACCAAGTAGCCATGGTCGTTTTTCCCGACCCAGTGACGCCATATATAAGGATGCGCTTTGGAAGTTTCTTCCCTATTCTTCCCGCATCCATTCCTAACATATTACAATGAGACATGTCGTCTTTGGTTCTGGATAAGCTTCGCAAAGTTTGTATGGCATTGCCCGAAGCCACCGAAAGACTGAGCCACGGTGAGCCTTGTTGGTTTGTGGCCAAGGGTCGTTGCTTTGCGTCTTTTGCCGATCATCATCATGATGATAGGGTCGCGGTTTGGCTGGCAGCACCGGCTGGAATACAGGAAGTGCTGATGACGAGCGATCCATTGAAGTTCTTTCGTCCGCCTTATGTTGGAGTTAAGGGTTGGATTGGGGTCTATTTGGATGTACCAACGGACTGGGATGAGGTCAAGGAGTTGGTGCTGGAGTCGTACCGATGCATCGCAAAGCCAAAGTATTTAGCGATGCTTAAAGACTAGCGGTCAGCTCTCAGCTCTCAGCTTTCAGTTCTTGTTCGACTAAACCGGGCGAGAAGCCTGTGCTCCGACAC
>JBAXBU010000116.1:0-7894 GCA_037141835.1 Armatimonadota bacterium
GACCAAGTCAAAGCAATTGAAGCTCTTTTGATGAAAAATGGCCAAGGTGGTCGTGGCGGTCAAGGCGGAGGCCCTGGCGGACAGGGGGGTCAAGGTGGTGGACCTGGCGGCTTTGGCGGTGGTGAAGGCGGACGTGGTGGTCAAGGTGGAGGTCCTGGCGGACCCGGAGGCTTTGGCGGAGGTCAAGGTGGTCCCGGTGCCCCTGGCGGAGGCATGAATCCAGAAGAAGGAAGGAAGATGGAAGAAGCCATCAAAAAGATTCTGAACGCAGGCCAATACAAGCGATATCGCCAAATTGATATTCAAGTTCAAGGTCCACGATGGTTCATGAATCCTGAAGCTCAAGACATGCTGAACCTAACTGAAAAGCAACATGATCAAATTGATGAGATCATGAAAAATGGTCGACCACCTCAAGGTGGTCAAGGCGGACCAGGAGGTCCTGGTGGACCTGGCGGACCTGGCGGACAACAAGGTGGAATAGGACAAGGTGCCCCTGGTGGCGACATGGGCAAGTTTGCTGACGACCTCATGAAGAAAATCATAAGCGTTCTCAATGAGAACCAGAAGAATAAGTACAAAGAGCTGACTGGTGCCTCGTTCAAGCTTGAGCGACCACAGGGTGGTCCAGGTGGTCCTGGAGGTCCAGGTGGCGGGCAAGGTGGCCCTGGCGGCTTCGGTGGTGGTCAAGGCGGTCCTGGTCGAGGTGGACCTGGCGGCGGTGGCGGAGACAACTAACCGCGATCTCGAAAATTTGTAAATGCCAATCTACGCGGGGACCGAAAGGTCCCCTTCTTCGTTGATATGTTGAATTGCTGGCGAGACCTTCGCGGATCAGCTAGTGAATCGAATAAACTATGCAGGTGAGTCCACGCCTTCGCTTTGCCATTGATGCCGTTCGCAAAGCAGGTCAGTCAACCCTAGATCACTTCCAATCTGGCGTTGCAGTCGAGTTCAAATCCGACGATTCACCGGTAACTGTTGCCGACAAAAATGCTGAAGCGATACTCCGGGCGGAAATCAACTCTTATTTTCCCGGCGAAACAATCCTTGGCGAGGAGCAAGGCCTAACTGGCACTGGGAACACGCGATGGATCATTGACCCGATAGATGGAACGAAATCATTCATATGTGGTGTTCCACTTTACGCAACATTGCTCAGCTACGAAGTTGATGGTGTGCCAATTCTTGGGGTTTCTTATTTCCCAGCTCTTGATGAAATGGTTTACGCTGAACAGGGTTCAGGTTGCTTTATGAATGACAAAAGAGTTTCAGTGACCACTCGGAATACGGTGAAAGGAGGCTTCCTCGCATCCGGAGGGCCTAACAGTATGGTCAAATACGGACGCTGGAAAGGCTTTGAAGAAATGTCGGCTCATGCCGTCGCAACCCGAACTTGGAGCGATGCATACGGTCATTGTCTGGTCGCCACGGGTCGAGTCGACGCTATGATTGATCCAGTTGTGAGCCGGTGGGACCTGAGTGCAATCAAGATCATTGTTGAAGAAGCTGGTGGAAAGTTCACCGATTTCAATGGCAATAATCCATTCGATAAAGGCGACTTTGGCCTTGAAGCAATCTCCTCAAACGGGTTAATCCATGACGAAATTTTGAAGGTGTACCAGGCTTGAGAGTACTAGGGATTGACTTCGGTGGCAAACGTATTGGCGTGGCAATCGGGGAAACCGAACACAAAGTTGCTACTCCAAGACCTCAAATCGAGGCAACCGGAACGTTACGGTTGGATGCGGCAAACATTTTTGCCCTTGTGACCAAGGAAGAAGCGAAGGCTGTAGTCATTGGTACGCCGACGGTTGGAACCGAAGAAACGAAGATGTCGCGAATCTGCCGAATGCTAGGCGCAGAAATTGAAAAGCTTGGTGGGAAAGTTGAATACGTGGATGAATCGTTAACTTCGGTACGGGCAGAGGAGGCTCTGAAGAACCAACAATGGACGGCCTCAACGGTAAAGAAGCACCTCGATAGCGAAGCCGCTTGCCAGATTCTTGAGAGGTACTTTGGTGGCTAGAAGAAAGAAGGGCGGAAAAGGCTGCCTGGTATTCATCATTGCTACCGTAACCATTTTCGGTGGTATAGGTTTCTGGGCTACATCGCTCGTTGGGGCAATGCCGACGGGTCCCGCTCAAACGTTTTTAATTACGAAGCCGAGGGGTACATCTTCATTGCTCACCGAATTTCAGGAAAAAGGAATTATCAAGAGCGCTTTTGCCGCCAAAGTCCTTGTTGTCCTTGGGGGAAACAAAAAAACAATCAATCCGGGCGTTTATCGGGTCAATCCTGGAATGTCGACCCAAGAAGTACTAACTGCATTGCGAAATCCGATCAAGCAACTGATTCGAATTCCTGAAGAGAAGTGGATATCTCAAATCGCAAAGTTGCTGGAGGACAAAAAGGTCGCGAAGGCATCCGACTATTTAGAACTAACCAGCCATTCTGAAAAATTCAGTGACTCGGGTATCCCGTTTTTCAACAATTCACTAGAAGGCTTCCTCTATCCTGACACCTATAACTTTGCCCCAGATATTGGCGCTGACTACGTAATCAAGCGTCAGCTCATGAATTTCTCGAGGCGAACTGAAGGACTTGGCTTAACAACGCAAAATATGCGAAGAACAATAATCATTGCTTCGATGATTGAAAGGGAAGCCAGTGATTACAAGGAAAAACAAATGATCGCTGGAGTGATAGAAAACCGCCTGTTGCGCCGAATGAGACTCCAAATTGACGCCACGATTAACTATGCGATTCAAGAGTGGAGACCGTTATTTTATAAGGATTACTCAAACGTAAAGTCCCCTTACAACACCTATCTCGCAAATGGCCTTCCGCCCGGCCCAATATGTTCTCCGACCGTTAAGTCAATTGAGGCCGCATTGCACCCTATAAAGCACAAATTTGTTTATTACATTACGATGCCAGATGGCATAACTCGATTCACTGCGACCTACCCAGAACATCTTGTGAACGTGAAATTGCGCGATACTATTAAGGCACAGAAAAAATGAGGTTTCGCGCAGGCACTTTTGATCGATCTAAAACCGGAATTCTTCGGCCGTTTTGCCCTGCCCACGCGGTTGGATCCTTGCCCGAAATAAGCCTTGACGATCTCAAAGCCGAAGGGCTCTCGTTGATTTTGCTCGATGTGGATCATACATTGGTGAAATGGAAGCAAGAAGAATTCTCACCCGAAGTTTTGGCTTGGATCGCGAAAGCGAAACAAATGAAGTTCGATCTTTGCATTCTCAGCAATACTCGGCATCCAGAAAGATTGGCTCGGCTTTCAGCTGTTTTGGAGGTTGATACTTTCCGAGGTAGATTCAAACCAAGTACTCACATGTACGAAATGGCACTTGAGAAATACAAGAAGAAGCCGGAAGATGCAGTGATGATTGGCGATCAAATTATGACCGACGTTCTTGGAGCGAATCGAGCCGGAATTGATGCGATCTGGGTTCAAAAGATGGAGGGCCCCGAGTTTGCCGGAACAAAATTTAACCGAGTGGTGGAACTTTTGGTCACAAGTTTGCTTTATCGTTCTTTAGTGACTCCTTCTGACGCTATTGATCCTTCACCAAACGTACCTTTTCTAGAGAGAACCGTTGTCAAGCAGTTTCTGAAATTCTGCATTGTCGGAGGCGTCTCATTTGTTATTGACTTCACCATCCGATACATATTGATGAATGTTCTTCAGATGAACGGAGAACTGTTAAGCGACCATGCTGGTCGAACCCTCATTGAAAAGTACCCTGGCATCTTTGCATTTGCTTCGGCGCCAGACCGAGCCTTCATGCCGTTCGCAGTTTTCGTTGCTGCTTCGGTGGCAATGTTTAACTCCTTTATGCTGAACCGTTCCTTTACCTTTAGAGTGAAAAGCGAATCAGGAAAGGGCAAGCAACTCGCAAAGGTCTATGTTGTTGGATATGTAGGAATGGCCCTTAATATTTTGATTTCGACTGGACTCTACAATGTCATTCCTGGGCATCGAAGGGTGAGCTTAGCGCTCTCAGCTGTGATTGCAGCAATTGTGGTCGCTATGTGGAATTTTGTAGGGCAACGATATTTTGCTTTCCGAGCTCACGAGGCAGAATGAGTGAGTTCTTTCCTTGGCGCAAGGCACCAGAAGCCGAGTTTGCGGTAATTGGTTGCCCTATTGGTCACAGCCTCTCTCCAAGGATGCACAGTGCTGCATTTCAAGCATGCGGCCTTGAGTCAACTTATGTCGCTATTGAAGTTCAAGTTGGTGAAGTTTATGATGCTCTCGATAGACTAAAAAGTCTTGGCTACCGGGGTGTGAATGTCACGGTCCCCCATAAAGAAGACGCCTTTGATTGGTGCCAGGACGCGACCGATGTTGCCGTCAGACTTGGAGTTTGTAACACCATTGATTTCAAAAAGAACCGAGGGACGAATACGGATGTCGTCGGTTTCTCCATGAGCTTAGCGGGACATGAATTTGAGTCGAAGAAAGCACTGGTGTTAGGTGCCGGTGGCAGCGCTCGTTCAGTGGTATACGCTCTTGAAGCGGATGGATGGACCGTTGCCCTTTGGAACCGAACTCCATCTAGGGCAACAAGGTTATTGGAACAATTTGACCTCAAGTCATCGGTCGTAAGCGAACCAAATCTCGCGGCCTATGATCTAATCGTTAATTCAACTTCGGCCAGTCTTGGAGGAAACCGGTTGCCGATTGATTGGAAACAAGCGGAGAAGAATGCCTTGGCGTATGATCTGGCCTATGCCGACGGATTGACTCCATTTCTCATCGATGCTCAAGCAAGCGGTCTCAAAGTTCAAGATGGGCGGGGAATGCTGATGGAACAAGGAGCAGCCTCATTTGAATTTTGGTGGGATCAGCCCGCCCCGAAAGAATCCATGATGGCTGCAATAAAATGAGCGTTTTGCAGCCAACGCGCGAAAATCTAGCCTTTGCTAGCCAACAACTACAGAATGGCAACTTAGTTGTGCTTCCCACCGAAACCGTTTATGGTTTAGCCGCTGATGCCACCAACCCTGCGGCAGTAGCAAAAATCTTCGAGTTAAAAGGAAGACCATCGGACAACCCCCTCATCGTTCATATTGCCTCGCTTAAGCAAATCCTTGAATTCGCGATCACTATTCCTGATTCTGTCCAACGACTCGCTGAAGCATTCATGCCTGGCCCTTTGACCGTTGTTCTACAAAAGCAGCCGCATGTTTCTGACATCGTAACCGGAGGGCTCGATACCGTTGCAATTAGGATGCCCGATCATCCGGCTTGCCTTGCGGTTATGGAACTTGGGAACCTTGCCCTTGCCATGCCAAGCGCAAATCCTTTCATGGGACTCTCGCCAACGAATGTGAAAATGATTGACCCTGCACTTGCAGAAGGTGTGGCCGCAATTATCGATGGCGGACCGTGTGATTTGGGAATAGAATCAACCGTCCTAGATCTTACGAGCAAGGAACCAACGATCCTGCGTCCCGGCTCGATTGGTAAAGAATTCATCGAACAAGTTCTGAATCTCAACGTTGGAGATTCGGGAACGTTGCGTAAAGCACCGGGAATGTATCGACGGCACTATGCACCGAGGACAAAATGCGTCGTGACTGGAACAGTTTCATCAGATCAGCCAGGACTTATTTTTGGGGAGCCAGCTAACGGTAATCAAATTCAAATGCCATCGGATGCCATTGCCTACGCCCAACAACTATATGCCAATCTTTCAGAATTAGATGGTCGCGGTTTAGGCGAGTTTTTTGTTCAAGCCCCTCCAATGAATGTGCATTGGCTAGCCGTCTGGGATCGATTGTCTAAGGCTACTTCCTAGGTGTTGAAGGTCTTAATCAGTTTTCCGGTTTCCTCTTCAACAAGATTCCACTTCTTCGGCACGCCCTTAATTCGTAGCGCTTCTCTTGGCGCATAGCAGCATAGGTCCGCCGCCACATCAACGCCAAAGTCTTCGGTTAGGTTTTCAAAAACAGTTTTGAGTGTCACCGCGCTACCTGCAAGGCTTCCATTATCGGCTAAGCGCACCTCGCCTTCCCCGACAACACATTCAAGTCCCCACATATTGATTTCGGAGCCCGGCTCCATCCCCGATGCCATGGTTGAGTCGCTAACCCCAATGACTTGACCATCAACCAGTCTTGCCTGAATAAGCAACATAGCCGCTTCTGGGCTTACGTGGATGCGATCGTAGATGAGCTCGGCATTAAATGGCGTAAGGGTCATTGCAGCCCCTACTGCGCCCGCTTCGCGATGATGGAGTGCTCTCATGGCATTAAGCGTATGAGTGCTGTGTCTGAGCCCAGCCTCGTGGGCAAGAGCTGCTTCATCATAAGTCGCATTGGTATGCCCCATGCTTACAATAACTTTGTGCTTGACGAGGCGTGTAATAAGCGCGATTGAACCAGGTAGCTCTGGAGCAAGGGTGACGATCTTTAACCTTCGGTCACTAAGGATTTCCTCCCACTCTGGTCCGGCATCTTCCGGATCGAGAATGAATTCTTGAGGCTGGGCACCAGGATACTCCTCGGAAATAAACGGACCCTCGAGGTGAAATCCGAGAATCATTGGGTTTGAAGGAAGATTGGATAGGGCGTGTTTGACGTCTTCGGCAGACGCGGTCACCGTAGTTGGCAAAAATCCTTCGTATCCATCCTCCGAAAGTTTGGTGCAAAGAATCGCCATCTGTTCCTTGGTCGCGGACATGAAATCGATTCCATATGCGCCGTGGATGTGAATGTCGATAAATCCGGGAACGAGAACACCTTCTGGCTCTCCACTCTTAATATCGTTCATTTCACCGGTTTCGGTGTCAAATCGAATGAGATCTAGGCCGTCTTCACCTGGGGTCAATACAACAATTCTGCTCATAGCGCTTTTGAAAATCCTCCGTGCTCTCGAATGACATGTCCTTCTAATTCTAGGATTGTAAGATCGGCAAGAACCTCACTCATATCAAGTCCCGTCAAATCCACAATTTTTTCGACTGAAATCGAATTAGCGGAAAGCACTTCCAAGATTCTGCCAGATATTCCTTCCACTGTGGGTTTTAATGGCGCAGAAACTGGGTCGATTCCCAATGATTCTAGTACTTGCATTGGGTGATCAACCATTGTTGCTCCGTCTCTTATAAGGGCATGTGAGCCCTGAAAGCCAAATTGATCGATCTGACCAGGCACAACAAAGACGTCTCGTCCTTGTTCCGCCGCAAAGCCCGCTGTACGTATAGCGCCAGATTTGGTTGGTGCCTCAATTACGATAACCGCGGTACTAATCGCGGCAATTAGGTGATTTCTCTGAATAAATTTGTAGTCAGCCGGTTTGGTGCCGACAGAAAATTGGCTCATGAGGCATCCGTTCTCCTTGATTCTTTTAAACAATCCACTATGTGAGCTTGGATAGACGTGGTCAACACCGCAAGCCAATACAGCGATTGTGGAGCCGCCAACTGACAGTACGCCTTCATGAGCCGCAGCATCAATTCCCACTGCTCCTCCGCTGACAACCGTTATTCCATGTCGAGCCAATTCTTCTCCAAATTTACGAGCACAAACTCGGCCATAAGGTGTTGCACTTCTGGTCCCGACTATGGCGACACAAGGTTTTTCAAAGGCGACTGGATTGCCAGAGTAAAGAAATGCTGGAAGAACGCCACTTGCGTATGCGAGAGCCGATGGATACATGTCTTCAGTCAACACATGAACGTCTGGCGGAGAACCAAGTTCTAGTTGAACTCTTTCAACTCGCTTCTTTTCGGAATCTGAAAGTTTTGGGGAAGCCAAAAGTGCATCCCTCCAGATAGAATTTGGGTCGAGAGATTGTAAAACCTCTCGACCCTTCTGCGCTGACATTTCAGCGGCTAAGAACGCATTCCAGTTCTGAATCAAT
>JBAXBU010000117.1:0-7829 GCA_037141835.1 Armatimonadota bacterium
AGCGCTTGCATGGCATGCAAGAGGTCAGGGGTTCGAGCCCCCTTACCTCCACCAAATATCTTCGTTCAGAAAATATTTGCCCGTCGAAGCATTCATTCTCAGGACTCTCGGTTTTCCTAAGTCACAGCGAAGGAGGGCCGATTGCGAAACAATGTGGATGCTACCAAGAGCCTATCCTTCGGACTTTTGCCCAATCATCACCCATAGGAATTCCTCGCCGAAGAGTCCGGATTCTGGCAATGGCTTCCGCATCTGTCGAAGTTCAACAATGTTGAGGATTCGACCCCACGTATCTCGAAGCTGTTCTTCGGTGTAACCCAAGCCGCCTTTTAAGCTGCGAGCTTCATAGACTTCTTGGTCAGTCAGACCACTGCCACCACACGGAGTAAAGCAAGTCAAACCGAACCAGCCGCCAGGATTTAGGGCCGTTGATACGAGATCAACATAGGATCGCCGACGATGAGGTGGCATATGGTGAAAACATCCCGAATCATAAACTAGGTCGTAAGTTTCGGGTTGAAACGGGAAGTCAAAAATTGATTGACAATGAAAAGTGAGTTGGTCGGAATTTGAAAGTGCCCGGTCATTGGCCCAATTGATAGCCTCCTGGGCATAGTCAACCCCATCAACCGTAAAACCTGACTTGGCAAGATAAGTGCTGTTTCTCCCATTACCGCAGCCAATGTCGAGGGCTCGCCCCGGAGGAATCATTTGTTTCGAAACCCATTCGACAAGGCTTTCATCAGGATGATTGACAAAGAACGGGCACGGTTTCGCTCGGTTGCTATAGAATTGACTCCACCATTCATCTTCATGAACATTCAAGAGTTCATCAAGTAATCGGTGAAGGTCATCTTCGGATTGAACGAGCAACGGTTTTTGATTCAATTTTCTAAGCTGAATTATAGTGAAGTACGAGGCTTCATTTCGCGAATGTAAACAAGACCGTCGAAAATCTTTGGCCAAATCAATAGTTCAAGTTTTTCCATTTTGACGGTTGAGGTACCCGGAAGTTGGGTGGTTCCGATGTTTTGAATCAGATATCCATCTCCAACTAATTGGTGTTGGTGAGATGAATTCATTGCAAAAGCATTTCCATTTCTCACTTGATGTAGGCACAAGTAGTTTCCCGAATGGGAAGCTACTCTTCGATAGGTGGTGATGAATTCAACTGACAACATGACCGATTTGCCGGTTCTAGCTCAGATATGAATTGTTCGCTTAGGATTCAGGCGTTAGCAGCAAATACTTGTAAGTAACCTTGGCTAGTTCGGCTCCATTGTGACTCAATGCCACAACGCCTGCATTGACATCGTTCGGAAGGAAGTCAGCCATTGTTGCTAGGCGAGCAAATTCATCGTTACCCGTCTTGTAATCTACCGTCAGGGTTCCCCTCTTTCGCGTCACACGAAGGGTGATTCCCGGAAGCTTAGTTTGTTTGGTTTCTCCTCCTTTCACGTCTTCGCCTGCCTGTTCTCGGCGAGCGACATTGATTTCGCCACTAGGAAAAATTGAGACCAAAAGGAATTTTGCTTCCGGAGCAAGTCCGTCTCTTATCATGATGCCCGACTTGGTATATGAATCAATGGCTTCGACTGATTGAACCGTAACTACTATCGTGCCATCGCCGCTCAGGTTACGGTGCAAGAAGCGGAAATCATCTCGACGGCTCCAAATATCACTTCCACCACCGAAAAGGTCAAATTGCGATGCACTTTTACCTTCCATTCCACCTCGCAGGGAACCGCCAATATCCGTAACTGTCCAACCCGAAATTGAATCTTGTGGAGCGATCGTTCGAACTGGAGGAACCACAAATTTCTTGACTTTATACTTTGGATTTCCTAATGCAAGTTGCAACGGTTTGTTGACAAGCAATTTCTGGCTACCGAACCCCTTGAAATAGTTCTCAATCGAGTGATTGGAAGCTGTCTCAAAATTGATTTTTAGCATCGGGTTTGCGTTGGTCACGGCACCCCAACTTCCTTGCCCAAGGCCGCCCTCTATTGATATGACCTTGTAGGACCACATCGTGGTCATCCAACCAAAAGACTCGTGAGTATCAAAAGTCTTCCGCATCATATCTGCACCTCCGGCCAGGTCGAAGACGACATTCATTTCGCCAATAAGGAAAGGAACGTTGAGTTTTTTAACTCTTGCGGCAATTTTTGGCAAAGAGGCGAGATGGCTAAGGTGTCGCTTGACTGTTGGCGAACCGCCACCAAAGAGTCCAGGATAGTAGTGCATCTGAAATCCAACATTGTGCCACCCATTGGCTTTTGGATCGCCGTAATGGTCAAAATCGTCAAAATTTCCGTGAGCGAGAACAAGCTTCTCTGAATCGTTTTTTCGGATTTCCGCATAGACCTGTTTGAAAACGGAGACCTGGGTTGGTTTTGGCATTCCATATGGCTCGTTAAAGGTGTCATATCCCATAACGGCAGTCCGATTCTTATATCGCTTGGCAAGGTTTCCCCATAACCACGAAAGTCTCTTTTGGTCTTCTATCGAGTCCTTGAGTCGGTTTTGGTCAGATCTTCCCGTGTGATCGTAAGGGCTTTGCCCACCTTGTGCTCCGTGCATGTCGAGCAGGATGTACATACCATGTCGCTCGGCTAGGTCGATGGCGCGATCAATCCACTTGAAGGCATTGGGCTTGAGTTTGAAAGGATGGCGGTCATCTTCCATCAATCGGTAATTCATGGGGAGTCTGACAAAGTTAAAATTGAACTTCTTGAGTTCAGCAAAGTCCCTCTCCTGAATCCAATTTGCACGATAGACTTCCATCAATCGATCCTTCTCCTGTTCACCAAATCGCTTAGTCAAAAGTTCTTCCAGCCGATATTGGTCACCTGGGACTCCGGGTTCTCCCGACAAACCAAGCATCCAAAATTCGATAACGTGCCAATTTCCGAGGTTCGCACCTCTTAGGGTCACAGCTTTCCCTTTTGGGTCGACCAAGCTAGCTCCCTTTACGGTTAATTTAGGTAGATGCTGTGTACCAAGGATGAGGGGCAGAATATATGAAATCATGGGATTTTCAATGAGATCTGCTTAGGTAAGTGGCTTGAGGAAATCGAAGGCAACACTGATTTTGACATCCCAATCAAATTAAGGCGATCCTGATTCTATTATCCTCGAACCTAATGCATTCTGGTTCTTTTCTGGATGAGTTATTGAGACTCAGCAAATTGTAAGGGTTTCATGGAAAATAATTGGTATGGAAGCGGGAAATGAGCAACTTACTTTGCCTTGCCCGTCTCCATGCGTCAAGCACTGCGGTGTCGACGAGACATTGCACTGTTCGGGCTGTCTCCGAACTGGGCTGGAGCTTTCCCGATGGCCGAAAATGTCTGATGACGAAAAGTGGGATATGATCGCCGAACTTGAGCGGCGCAAACTTAAGAGTTAGCCAAATCGAAAGGTAATCTTCTGCCATGACTTTAACCGAGATTCGGCACGATCTTCACGCGCACCCCCAGATTCGATTTGAAGAAACCTATGCTAGTGCATTGGTCCAACGAGAACTTGGGGCTTTAGGGATCGAATTTAGGGCTGGCTTGGCAAAGGGAACTGGAATCCTTGGCTACTTGCCAGCAACCACTGATCCCGCAAGTGCATTAACGATTGCGCTTCGGGCAGACATGGACGCGCTTCCTATTCACGAGGAGACAGGATTGCCATACGCCTCAACAATTCCAGGGCGGATGCATGCTTGTGGTCACGATGGTCATACGACTATTCTCGTTGGTGTTGCCCGTGAACTAGCTGCAAAAACCCATCGTCCGAACAATGTTCTTTTTGTTTTTCAACCTGCAGAAGAGGGTGGTGCAGGAGGCGAACTGATGGTCAAAGATGGTTGCCTTGATGGTTCTTTGCTGGGAAAGAAAGCTGACTTTATGTTTGGTCTTCACGGTTGGTCTTCCGTGAAGCTAGGCCATGTTGCCACTCGAATCGGTTCAATGATGGCATCAACCGATGAAATACTTATCGAATACGTTGGTCAAGGTGGTCATGCCGCCGCCCCGGAAATGTCACGCGATCCGATCATTGCAATATCCCAATTGATCATTGCTCTGCAGACAATCGCCTCTCGCAACATTGATCCATTTGAGCAAGTCGTTGTAACCGTTGGGCAAGTCCATTCGGGCACTGCAAATAACATAATTCCGATGTCGGCAGGTATCCACGGCACAATTCGGACGATGAGTGCGGAATCACGCGAACTTGCTCGAGACCGTGTGAAAGCAATCGCTGAGGGAATCGCGGCCACATTTGGCATGACGGCAAATATTGAACTTAATGAAGGCTATCCAGTCTTGGTCAATGACGCCGTTGCCGTCGAGAGGTTCCTTAATGTCGCGCGTCAAGAACTTGGCGAAAAATTCGTCTCCGACGACGGTAAGCCAACAATGGGCGGAGAAGATTTCGCGTTCTATTGTAAAGAGTGTCCGAGTTGTTTCTATCAATTAGGGCTCATTCCAGATGACAGAGAAGACTTCGAAAGCGTCCATACACCGATCTTTGATTTCAATGATGACGCGACCGAAATTGGCGTGAAGCTAATGACGGCACTTGCTTTGTCCACTGAATAGTTAAGACGCTCCCGCCAAGAGAAAATCTTGGCGGGAGTCAAAGGATCTAGTGCCCTTTACCTTTTGAAGCAATATCCGCAACGGTCTTAAGGTTGGATACCACCTTGTTCATCGCCGCGAATGCCGTTTGAGCCAACGCTGGATACTCCGAAGCTAAAGCTTTTAGCTTCGCTTGCTGATCCACATTCAGCTTCGCAACAAATTCCTTTGGAAGGACCAACTTGAACGGAGCGGGTCCCGGTCCATGCCCGGGAATTCGATGACCACCATTACCGCAATAGTCGTCACCAGTCCAGATCATGATTCCGGCTTCCAGATACTCGTGGAGCTTTGGAATAACAATTCCTGGATCGCCTGAGGATTGATAGAAGGCAAACCAAATTTCTCCGGTTTGTCCAGCGGCTAGGTGAAGTTCAGGAGTGTTTTGAAGGACTTGCGTTTGGGTTATCCGCCTCCACTCCTTGAATGGAATTCCATCGACATGATGATTGGCCCTAACATTCTCGGCAGTTACGGTAATTACCGTCCCATCCTGATTCCCAAAGGTTGTTTTCGCAGAATCAACTGTGTCAGGGGGTGTTGGCGGCGTCAAGACCTTGATGAAGTCAAGGCTGTCGGAAAATGCCCCGGTGTCGACATTGAAGGCATCGACCCAAATTCCGGGTTGACCGTTGCCTCCACCAATTCCTCCAGGCGGCGCATAAACCACTAAAATGTCAACGATATCAGTTCCGACGACCACTGTGTGGTTGCCTGGAGCGGTGTAAAGTTGGTTGCCACCAACCCCACCTTTAACGGACATGAATGCGAATGGAACCGAACTTCCGTGAAAGTCTTGGGTCGCAAAACCGAGTGCGTTTAGAATGTCCCCAGCTGTTGCGTGACCATCAGCTTCATCGATGATGTTGTTCTGTACCCCGAAGTGGTGGTGGCGCACGCCACCGCCATCATGAGTGTAAACGATGTATTTGATTGTTGTACTAACCATTAAAGAGATCCTCTAGTAAGTTTCTCCGAATGCAATAAAAAAGCCCAGGCAATGAGTGCCCGATTCAAGTATAAGGCTTTCCTGATAAATGTCAAGAAGAATTGAGCCCTATACCTGCTGAAGTAAATTAAGGGGGACCTATTGCCCTTAGCAAACCAATAATTCTCCAGGTGAGTTCTGAGAGTGCCGGTCGAAGAAAGCCGTAAGGATCAATCTCGGTAGTAGAAAATTTTTTGCTGGTCGATTGGTGAACTCACTATTGCTGGGCTACAAACAGTTGGGGTTAACCCAGTGAAAAGTGCGCACAGAAACCGTGCATTTCCCACAAAAGGTCATTTACAATCGATGTCGATGAACATTATGCCCAGTTTTTCAGTTCAATGAAAAATAGGGACATACTCTAGCCATGTTCGCAACGATTTTCTTGGCGGCAGCCGTTTTACAAGGCAATGCTGTTCTTGGGCCATTTTGGGCTCCAAAAGGAATAGCCGATGATGCCGATTCTCATGTCGCATTTCGAGGAACTTTTTTGACCTCAGAACCCAAAGGATCGTTAAAAATTATTGGAGCCACCGAATATCTGGTTTGGCTGGATGGAATGTTGATTCATGATGGTCCTGCTCGGTATGCCAAGGAGTATCCGGAGACCCAAAGTGTTCCGTTTTCATTGCCCCAAGGAAAGCACACATTGGCAATTCATGTACGAAATGTTGGGGTAACGACTCGCATCATTAGCGATATTCCGCCATTTCTCGATTGCGCCGTATTTGATGGAGAAAAACTGGACCAAGTCAGTTGGAAGTGCGAACGAATAGCGGGATACCAACCAAGAGTCCGCCGAATTAGTAACATCCTGGGATGGATTGACTGGCGCGATACGGGGCGGTTTCCGAATGATTGGCAAGGACCAGAGTTCGACGATTCTAAGTGGGTAACGCCCGTCACAGCTTCTCCCGGAGTTGGTCCCATGACCGAAGCCAAAACAAGTCCGGTTCGAATGAACGACTTGCCGATCAAACCAATTGCCAGCGGAGAATTCGTCCCCACTTATGGATATGAACAAGATGATCCAGCAGTGCGATTCTTTCTTGATGACCTGGACCCAAAAGGTGTTCCTAGCCAAGGAATTTGGCGAAGGTATGACTTAGGGCGGGTCAGGCTTGGAAGACCAAAGTTCACGATGGATTTGCCGAAGGGTGCAGTTGTTGAGTTTGCCCTTTGTGAAGAGTTACGTCACGGTCGAGTGCATCCGTGGTTGAATTTATCAGGATCCGCATCGTGCAACATGGATCACTTTGTCGCTCGTGGCGGTCTGCAAGAATTCATGCCAATTACACCGAAGGGTGGGCGATTTTTAGAAGTTCATGTTAAATCCAAAGAAAAGGTCAAGTTCATTAAGGAGGCTTTCCTTGAGCGGACGTATTATCCAGAACCTCAGGGTTCGTTCATGTGTGATGACCCGCTCTTGAACAAGATTTGGAAGACCGGTGTAGAGACCGTTCGGGCTTGCTCGGAAGATTCGTTTGTTGATTGTCCTACCCGAGAGCGGGGGCAATGGACGGGAGACGTTGCATCGGTTGCAACCGAAATTGCGGCAGTTGCTTGGAGCGACTTGAGTTTGTCTCGCCGAGCATTGGTCCAGGCAGCCCAATCTGCAAGGTCTGATGGTTTGGTTGCGGGAGTTGGACCGGGAGACCCTGGATATCTATCAACTTATTCTGCCCAATGGGTCACGGCCTGTTTGCACTATTGGGAGTTGACCGGAGATAAGTCTCTTCTAACCGAGCTTCTTCCTGCCGCTCGAAGAAACATGGCCGCCTTCAAGGCACAAGCAAACAAGGATGGAGTTTCCGATGGACTTGGTTGGGGATTTGTTGATTGGGGCTACGTTCGCAACGAAGGTCCGACCGATATGGCGCTTAACCTCCATTATCTCATGGCACTTCGATCAATGATCCGATGGGAAAATGCGGTAGGTGACATCAATCGTGCAGATGGTTATAGTGGGGAAGCACATGCTCTTGAGACGATGATTTCAAGTTGGCTCCAAGATCGAGTCAACCGTATTGGAGGATCAGGATGGGCGGAAGTGGGCTACCATCGGGCAAGTCTTGCTTTGCTAGCGGGTTTGGTTCCAAAGAATCAGATTGCGGCATGCTTAGTCGCAATAAAGAGCCACGTGATGGACTGTTTTCCGAATAACCCTAAAGGACCGCGATTGAGCGATCCGTCGGTCGGGGATAGTC
>JBAXBU010000118.1:0-7748 GCA_037141835.1 Armatimonadota bacterium
CCGAGAACATCGGTCGGCCAATGAACACCTCGGTATATTCGACTTATTCCGACCCCAGATGCCCAAAGGTAAAGCCCTGAAACCCCGAGCCATTTCCGTCTTCGGCTAGCCAGAATCCCGGCCGCGACTGCAACTCCAAACGCACAAGATGTGTGTGACGAAGGGAACGAAGAGTGTTTGTGTGGCTCCTGCGTAATCGCATAGGCCATATTGCTCGGGCGTTCCCGGGGCATATAGGACTTCATTGACTGCCCCAAAATCGTTCCTCCGATCAAAGCTCCTAGGGCAATTGCTATTCCCGGAACTCTAGTTCTCTTGAACCAGACCATTGGGATTGCAAGAATTGCGACCGTCGCCCCTAGCCCAGAATAACTAAGAATGGCAAACAGAACATCACAGAACGGGTTTCGCCAACCTATATTGATCGCGCGAAAGAGTTCGATGTCCATGTCAACCAACAAGTAAAGGAAGAAGTTCGGTAAGGTCAGAAATAATGATATCTGGTTGCGGCTTGCTCAGGTCGATTGGCTCGGGTTTGCCCGATCGGGAACTTACAGGAACGTCGGTGTCTCTGCGAATCCAAGCCGAAACCCAACCATATTCAATCGCGGGAATGATGTCGTGACCAAATGAATTGCCAACCATGAGAATTTGATCCGCCATTAATTGAACTGATTCCGCAGCTTGGTCAAACACAATTTGGTGCGGTTTTCCAACCCTTAGTTCGCCCTCAATAAAGATATTGTCCATATAGTGGCGAATCCCCAAAGTGTCAACCTCCTGATTCTGGATATCGGCGGGGCCATTGGTGATGAGTCCAAGCGGATACCTGCCATGTAAAGCTTCAAGAACTTCAATTGCATCCGGAAATAGCTTCAGGTTCCGATCTCGTTCGAACATATAGCTGTCTCCTAAATTTTTTGCAAGCTCGATGTCGTCGATTCCCAAAGAAAGCAAAGTTAGCTGCATTTGATGGGTTCGAGTCACGGTGCCAGAAGTTAGATACTCGTGATACAACTTCGTTTTTTCCTTCAGTTCCGGACTGTATTCACGGAAGGTCTCGCCCCACGCATGAATCATTTCCTCGGTCGTTTTACCAGGAACCGGATTCTTCTCAAAGGTAGCTCGAAGTCCAGCTTTGCTGGCTAACCAATAGCCACAGAGCGTGTCGTCAAGGTCGAAAAAAATTGCTTTGACGTTAGAAAAACGCTCCTTAATAGCTGAATCCACTCCTTTCATTATGGCTGGAATCGAGCCAGAACTGGAGTGGTTCCGTTTCGGACAAATGCTGCAACGAGCCAACCATGGTCAGGATGCTCGACTATTCTCGTAACCGTGCCGACTTTGTTGTTTTGGCTATCCGTCAATTCCTGACCAACATGGACTTGCTCATGAGACATAAAAACATCCCAGGTCTTGTTCGTATGTCCTCGGCTGTGAAGCCGATGATTAATCTCTTGCCCAGTGTAACAGCCTTTGGTGTAGCTCATGTTTGCCGATTCAAACTCGGGTCCTAACTCAGCCGGAAAGTTCAATTCGCTGATGTCGTAGCCCCAAAGTGGAATCTTTGCATCTAGAGAAGCAAGGAGGAAAGTTTCGCGGCTGAGCAAGTCTCCCTCAAAGGGACTTGTCGAATCTGTGCCAGCCCACTTAGTGCGTTTCGCAGGTAGACCATCGGTTCCTGGAATCACGTGAACAAGCTCAGTTTCCAAAATCTCCGCAAAGCACTCTTCCAAAATGACCATTTGCTCAACTCGAGCCAGGACAACCGGTGCGCAGACGAGGGGAACGATCATCCAGCCTTTACCATTGACTAAATGAAGAACACCGGGCGCCAAAATCTGGCCAGTTGGTTTACACAGACAAAAAGCAAGTGGATTCTCACTTGTCAGCAACCTTATGTCATTGGTGATTTGTCCTTGCAACCAATCCTTCCATTCCTCGCCACTAAATTCGATAACTACATAATCGTCCAATGAAAATGCGCCACCTAGCTCGCTTAAATGCTTATACTCGAAGAATGTTTGGCTCATGCGTACTTCATTCTACGCACCATAAAGGCGGAGTGTGGAAGCCAACATGAAAAACCCATGGTTGCTCGGAGGAATCGCGGCCCTGTTTGGATTTGGAATCGCCACGGTTCGTAATTTTGAATCAACCGCGGCGAGAGAGATTGGCGAGAAGCTGATTGGTGATCACAAAAAAGTCTCGTTGCAAGTCTCCTATCCCGGACTTCTTAGTCCCGCCCTTGGCGAAGTCGGCACGGCGGCCATAACCGCGTCGATGTTTCGCTGTGAGGGCTTGCCCCTCTTTACAGAACCCAAAAGGAGCAAAAAGGGAACGATCGACCTGTTGCGTTTGAATCTGTCCGACTTCTATTTGCGTGACTTACGGTGTGAACGATTTCAAGCTGAGATTCCAAACTGCCGGTTTGACTTTGCCTTAGCTGCGTCAAAAAAGAAGATTCGATTGAGCCAAAGTGGTCTCGGTAATGGCACGGTAGAACTTCTCGTCAAGGATCTCGCGCCTTACATCTTGAAGAAATACGGCGAGATTAAATCAGTCGAAGTTACCACTGAGGGTAATTGGATACGGGTCAAAGGCTATGGTCAGTTTCTCGTTCTCAACGCTGATTTTGATGTCAAAGCCAAAATCACAACAAACGGATCGCAGTTAATCTTAAGTGATGCCATCATTCGTATCGACAACAAAGAAACCGATCTAGACAGTCAACAAGCGCTCATCAACACCCTAAATCCTGTGATCGACTTTGCGAAAGATCTTGACCTCTATGATGCCGTTGATGCCAAAACGGTTCAAATACTGGCGGACAAAATTGTGGTGAAAGGCAGAGTAAAGATTCCAAACTTGCCTGAGTAACCGCTAATCAATCTCAAGGGAGCCGAAACGCTTTTCGGTCGAATCGACCTTGGCGGAAAGCAACGCATAGGCCTTTTCAATTCTTTGGCGCTCTCGTAGCGCAATTGATTTCTTTTGAGGCTGGTTCGCTTCAAACTCTTTTATTTGACCTAGTAGCAATTCATACTGAGATTTCAAGACGGTGTAGGAAGCTTTATTGGGTACTCCCAGAATAATCTCCGCTTCATCATCGCTCATCGTCGCAATTTGGGACTTGAACTCCTGTTGCTCTGTCTTCTTCATGGCAACACCCTGCTCAAGAGCTTGGTCAAGTTCCTTAACCGCTTTCTCTTCTGGTGACCCGCTGCCAAATAAGGCATCTTGGGCTTTGCCCGCGTAAGCTCTTCCTAAATTAAAGACTCGATCAAATTCGGACATGGATAACACTAAATTACCTTACGAGCGCAACATCAATTGGGCTTCATCAACGCTTGATTGAATTGTTTCTAATGAGCCAAGCGTAGTTCTGAGGTCATCCGCCCTCTCCGTTGCGTTAGTTGACGCCTCAGAAAAGGTGAGTTTTGCCTTTAACTGGCTCATCGAAGCCTTTGTGAGCTCTACTTCATTTTCAATTTTCTTGATGATGACTCTGGCTTTCTCATACTCCGCAACCTCTAGGGTCTTTGCCTCATATGCCCTCGTAAAGCTCAACTTTTCTTGCGGCGATTCGGCGGCCTCCCTTGCCTTAAAAAGCCTTTCGGCTTCGTTCTGGGCGGTCAAATAGCTTTCAGAAGCTTTGCGAAGTTGATCCCTCGTTTGAAGAGCGAGGACAATTCGGTCATGAGCCGCATTCATTTCTTCAATGACTGCCCCAGACATGGCGTTAATGGCCGGATCATCACTTGATTGAACTGTCTCAATGATTCCTCGCTTGAGCGACCGAATCGGGCGGTAAAGATTTTGAGAGTCGAACGAGAGCGAAGGGAAATCGTCCGAACTGGAACTTTGTTTGGCCTGTCGAGCAGATCCTAAAAAGGCGATAAATACGCCTCCTACGACAATAACGGCAATCAAAACGATAAGAGAAAGGATAGCCATGTTATCTTGATACTCCGTCAAGCGCTCAGAACTTGAACCTTAAGAATACCGAGAAATCGCGAAATGCTCCGTTCGTCAACCGGTATAGACCTTCAACCTGAATGCCCTTGGCTGCATTATAAACTCCACCAAACCGATAGAGCAGGTCAGATTCTCCAAATGAATTGGAAACACCAAAACTTGCGGAATGTCGATGGCCCAAATCGTAACCGATTTGAAAATCGCCTAGTTCTCGATTAACAGAAATTCCCTCTGCTTCTCGAAGGAGCAATATCTCGGATCGATAACTGACTTTGCCTGATCTCCGACTCAGATCGACTCCAAAGGCCTGTCGCCAACCATTTCCGATTCCCTCGGGATTCTGAAGAGATTGAGTCAAGGCGAGGGCTGTACTATTAATTCCCCAGTGCCTACCCAGGCAAAAACTAAACCCTAGTCCTCGGCCGCCGACCCGACCTGCCAATCCAAACTGCCGACCTTTTCCACCGTCAACGAATGCAAGCGCCAATGGTAGTCCTTCCAGAATGAGCTTGGAGTCCACTCTTGCAGCCAACACTGTTTGCCGAAAGAATCCTCCGCCTCCAAAAGGAATGTACTGCTTGCCAACGCGCCAAAGACCGGGATCTTCGACGTAATATTCGTCAAACGAGTCATTGTCGGGGTCGTTTTTGATCGCTTCCGTTCGCTCCGAAAGAAAGACCTTCAGCCCAATTGGTAACGTGGCTTGAAGAGAGAAGATTGAGTGCCGCCCAAGCGGCGTGTAGGATTTAGCTCCCAAAGAAAAGTCATTTGACGATGTCATGCCTAAGCTGATGTCACCCTTGATTTTGACGTCAGGGGCTTGAGCACCAACAGTGGAGCTAAGAATAATAGCGAGGAAAAGGGCAGATTTTCTCACGATTCAAATTGGGTCTCCTCAATCGTACCGCTGGATTTAGAAGGATAGGTAAAAATTATCCTACATCTTTGGCCCAACCGAACCGGCCAGCCGCAGAATACAGTAAATCGAGACAACGACGGGGATCAAGGAGCCGTAACGGCTATCAGTCTGACCAGCAAAAGCTGACAAAGCTGCACCAGGGGCATTTGTTAGAAGAGTTACCCAAAAGGCCCATTTTCGGCCCTGCCAAGTAGCCCGAATGGCTCAGATCGCGAAGATAAAAAGAGCGGCAGCGATACAAAACACGATGATTCCGCTATCTGGCTTTAACCCATTGATGAAACCGGTTACGTCCTTGTTTTGTACATGTTTAAGAACTTCATCTTTGTTCGAAGCCACCGTTGAAACTCCAAGAGCGAGTGAGCCAACGAGACTGAGAAGTCCTAACACGCAGCAAGTGCCAAAGAAGTGATAAAGGGCGAGGATTTGATCGCCTACAAATGGAGTTTTCGTACGTTGCACCTGTGGCTTTGATTTTCTTCGTCTTTTCGCCTTCTTTTTTGCCACAAGTAAAATACGAACGAATCAGTGTCTTAGAAGCAAGAATCGCGCTATCATCACTTTCATTGCATCAATTCTAACTAGATATGTTCCTTCCATACCGTAATCAAAATCCCCCAGAGTCGTTTCCGTACGCTACGGTAAGCCTTATCGTACTCAACGTGGTGATCTACGTTTTTACGTCTCAATCGGGGTTAATGATTCGCGATGATGTGGCGTTAAACTACGGCGTTAGCCTCGGCAATTTCCACTGGTATCAGCTGTTCTCGTGTATGTTTCTCCATAGTGGTCCCCTGCACTTGATCGGCAACATGTGGTTTCTTTACTTGTTTGGGTTTGCCGTTGAGGGACGGATGAGGACTCCTAAGTTTCTAATCCTCTATTTGCTTGCCGGACTATTAGGCTCGGCCGCGCACCTGCTAATTGCTGGTCAAGTCAATCCAAAGATCCCCTGTATTGGTGCTTCTGGAGCAATCATGGGCGTGATGGGAAGTGCAATTTATATGTTCCCATTCTCCCCAGTCGATGTGGCCTGGACTTTTTGGTGGCGGTTCGGGACTTCGGAGTGGAAACTTTGGTGGGTTGGTTGCTACTATATTGGGTTTGATATTCTCGAAGCAGCGATAACAACCGCGGCAAAAGTGAGTGGAGGGGTAGCCAATTTGGCTCACCTTGGAGGAGTTGCCTCCGGTTTCCTCATTCCACTTTGCATGGGCATTCGACGAGATACGGAGCACATTTCCGATGCTAAGTCCACGCTCTATATGACCAACGATATTTCGCTCCTCAACGAACGAGAGCTGCGCGACTTGTATCATGTCAACCCAACCCGGAGCGATGTTGCTTTACATTTGCTCAACAAATCAATTTTTGGAAACAGCCCGTACAAGGCTGAAGCGATCACGGCTTTTCGGCAACAATTTTCCAAAATAATCACCAATGAGCCAATCCAGTTTGTGTGTCAGGCAGCTAACGGGTTACTCATGGATGATCCCAATTCTCTAACCGTGTCCGAAATTGGACGAATTGCGTCTCGTGCGGAAAAAGAGGGTCAGTTTCCCGCTGCGGTGGCACTCCATCGAAGGATAACCAGCGACCCGCGGGCGTCAAATACCGACGTAGAAAGCTCGTCATTCCGAGTGGCTATGCTCTATGAAAGCGCCTTTCAAGATTACGCCCAAGCCAAGCAATGGTATGAGTATCTCCTTCAAACTTTCCCAATGAGCCCAATCATTGGTCAAGTTAAGGCAAGGCTTCAATTCATATTGACTCGTACTCCTTAATCAATGCTTCCAGTAAACTGCGCGGTATGCAATATCGTGAGCTTGGAAAGACCGGCGTAAAAGTTTCAGAAGTGAGTTTGGGTTGTTGGACCATGGGTGGTCTCAACTGGGTAAATGGAAACCCGAACGGATGGGCGAACGTTGATGAAGCCGAAGTCACCGCTGCAATCAAGAAGGGAATTGATGCTGGGGTCAATCACTTTGACAACGCCGATGTCTATGGAAACGGTAAGGCAGAGCAAATGTTGGCGCGCGTGTTTGACAAGCTTGGTGTCAATACCAATGATTATGTCGTGGCGACAAAGGTTGGCCACTTCCCAGGCACCGCTGCCCATGCTTACGAAGCCCTCCATATCAGGCACCAATGTGAACAATCGCTCAAGAACCTCAAGCGAGATTATATTGATGTGTATTACTTCCACCACGGAAGCTTTGGCGAATCGGACATGTATCTCGACGATGCGGTCGCAATGATGAATCAATTGGTCGCCGAGGGCAAAGTTCGGATCAAGGGGCAGTCCGCTTACAGTGCCGACGATTTTGAGCGAGTAACGCCTAAGGTTCAGCCGTCAGTATTCCAAAGCTGGGCGCACGCCATGGACGATCAATTCATCCGGCCGGGATCGCGTGTTTCCAATTTGATGCTGGCGAACGACATCACGTTCGTGGCGTTTAGTCCTCTAGCTCAAGGTCTGCTGCTCGATAAGTTTGACCCTCAGAACCCACCCCAGTTCGATGAAGGCGATCATCGCCGGGGTCGAGATTCGTTTGGCACCGAAAAGCTGTTGGCGCTCAAGCCCAAGATGGCAGCACTCAAGACACGATTTGGTGATTCGACTGAAGACCTTAGCGCGATCGCCCAACGATACATCTTGCGTATGCCCAATGTCTCTTGCACCATCCCAGGCTTCCGAAACGAGCGACAGGTGGTCTGTAACTTGTCGGCGGTAGGTCGAGAACTCAGTGAAGAAGATATGACGTTTATCCGAGAAACCCTAAAGTAAGGTTTTATCCAAAGAACCGGGTCAGACTGCGGCTCAGCGCATCAGCGGTGAAGTTTACGAGCG
>JBAXBU010000119.1:0-7525 GCA_037141835.1 Armatimonadota bacterium
TTAGTCGCCATCGAAACCAAACCCATGGATATGCTTGAATTGTTCGATTTTTCAATGTGGCGGTTTGTGATGCAGGCCGAATCAAGAAGTTGAATCATGCGAATCTTCTTCTTCGAAACGACTTGGGCAATTGTTGTATTTCCCGATGACGAAGACAACAAATCCGCTGTCTCACTGCCTTCCAACTGCGGTGGCTGCCATACGTCCGATTTGAGTCTGATTGGGTTCATTTCGCCAACCGGAGAAGCGGTTACGTTGTTGACGATTTGTTGTCCAACGTGCTTTGATCGATCTTCTTCCGGAATTACAAAAGTTACGACCGTAGTTTCACCTTTGATCGAATTCAAAAACTTCTTAAATGAATCCTGGTGAGTTTTGCTGACCGGAATGATCATCGTTGGCACAAGTTTCGGACTTTTGCTTTCATCAACGGTGACTTTGTAGCCCGACCCCTTCACGAGTTCGAGAAAAGCGGAAGTACCAGAAGGACCATAGTTCTTAAAGCTGTTATCTTGAACATAACTATAGTTTCCGGACTGTAAGATAACAATCGCCAAGAAGACAAGAAAGAAGACCCAAATTGCGACTTTTCCGGGTGTTTTCATGCCATTCCTTCCGTGAGCACCTTAATTGAAACATAGGTATCTCTAAATATAGCTACGTCCTCTGCTGATCTGGCCCGATAGCCATACCATGCCAGGTCGAAAGCTTTCGTTGCGGGTCTAAACTGAAGTTGTTCCGGTCTGGACTTACTGTTTTCAATTCGACGCAAATGCTCCCAATTGGTCTGCGTAGATTCAAAACGGGCAATTCTGGCCTTATCGAGTCGAAGAAGCGATGCAAGATAAAGCGCCCTACAGGCCTCTCGAAACCTTCCTTCGGCGATCAATCGATCCGCCTCCAAGAGGTATTCATCCTCGGTCAGCAATTCCTCGTCAGCTTCAAGCATGCCACCCCTTTTGATGCGCTTCGCGCGACCCGCCGCCGTCCAACTCCACGGAATCTTAACGAGCAAGAAAATAATCAACGCAACAATCGCGACGCAAAAGACGATGAACAAACCTTGGATCAAAGGGAAAACCCATCCCGGCGGTGGCGATTGTGGTTTTGATTCTTCCTTGGAATTGCTTTTAAAAGCATTCTTAAGACGTTCAAACAGCTTTTGAATCCAGTTTGACGAAATAACTTCCTTTTCCGTCTTGTAGATGGGGTTTTTCTTGATCTCTATGGCTCTGTTATCGGCCCCGGCAGCAACTTGAAATTTTTCACTTAAAGCATTTGCGGACAAATATTGCTCGATGGATCCAAACGCTGAATCTTTGTCTTTTTTGGCCGTGGATGAATGATATTCATCGATGAGGTCATAAAGGTCGGAACCATTTGCCTTTTCCGACTCTTCTAATCGAGCGACTGCATCGTCATGATTGGAGATCTTCCGAAATTCTTCATTCAACTTCGTCCAATCTGCATGAGCAGAAATGACGAATATCAGAAAAACAAAACTAGCGACGGCTCGAAGGAAGTTTTTCATTGAGAATTGAAATATCGAGGCCCTCCACGCAGATTCGCCTTTGGTAGTAAAACATCGCTGCCGCAATCGCAACGTAAGGAGTAACGAGCCAAATCGTGATGAACTCAGGAAGGATGCCCATGACGATATTGGCAACAACTTTCAGGTACGGAGTTGGCATGACTTTGGTAACCATCTCTTCAACCCCAATCGCAGACATGAGAGATGAATAACCAAGCCGAAGCAAAATATAAATAAGGAGAGAACCTCCTATTGCCGATGCTGCCGGATTGGCTTTAGGTGGCGGCTTAGATTTCGGGCCGAATAAGTACTTTGATCGTTGAATAGATTCTTTTGGCTTCTTCAATTCATTGAGAGCAACCGAGACCGCACCCAATCCGATATTGAGCCTGGTCAAGCTCCATATGACGCCAATTGGGATTCCGAGCGCCGAATAGATTGCCGCCAAACCAGGAATGACGTTATCGTCTGCCGTTACCGAAATCATCAAACCCGCAATGATGATTGGCACCAACGATATCATCGTCGCGGCAAGAGTGAACCAAATTGTTCGTAGCATCGTACGATAGGCAATTAAAAAAATTCCGGCCGCTTTCCGCTCGATTTCGACGCGGTTAATCTCCTCGTTGTTGACGGCAGCTTCCACCAAAACGTGGGCATAGGTGGCGATTTTTGCCAAGCCAATAGTTGCAACAACGAATCCCGCGGTTAATCCACCAAACAGGTAAAGACAAAATTCCAGAATCTGCAGATTGGTATCAGACTCGTATTGCGTTTCAAAAAGCTTTGGGAAAATAAGCTCATAAAAAACGACGGCAAAGCCACTGATGAAGAGACTTGGCAATAAAGCCAATTGGGAAATCGCAGAAAATGACTTCCGGTAAATATATATTGCCGAATCTGACGTCTCTCCTGGTGCATGAGGACGTAGTAACTTAGAGGAATTGGCGGACGCATACCGGGCGTAATCTTGGATCGGCCCGTTCGTCTGCATACTTTGGATAGTATACGAGTCAAAATATACAGAACGCACTTATGATAACAACAACTTTTGCAACTTTGATCATGGGAGGATTTCAATCAACCAGTATTGACTCCTATTTGCCAAACGGTTTGAAGGATGTTTCCTTCAACATTTCCTTAACCAAAAGGTTGCCCAAGGAACTTCAAAAAATTGACCAATCATACGTTGTTCAATACTCTCAACTTGATTCAGCAACTTTTCGAGGCAAAGAGCCATTTAAGTTGAGAATTGATGCGAAGTCCGATGACACTGCGGGATTTACAATCGTCAATGGCGGACGCAAGTTAATTAGCATTCCTGTACTCCGGATCAAGAGCAAATCAGACGTATCTCGCCAGCCCGGTCAACGCCAAACAATGATGGATTTTGTCACCCTCACCAATGCTGAGGCTCATCAATTTTTGAACGCTAAATTTGTGCGTTTTGATCGAGAAACCGGGAACCCAGTTTTTGACTTGACGTTTCCCGAGAGCCTTGACTATCCAGTTCGCCATCGCGTTTGGCTCGATAAAACGGCAAAATACATGGTGAAGCGTGAGTGGTACGGGCTCCAGGGCCAACTTCGGGCAACATTCCTCTATTTGAATCCAACGACGGTCAAGGGCATTACGATTCCAACCGTTCTTCGAGTCATGAATTCAGAAAACAAAGTTGCCGCCGAATCGAAGTACATTAATGTAAAAGTTAACGATGGAATCGCAGATTCCGTGTTCGATTTCTAAGCAGAAACGAGTTTAACTAATCTCAAATAATGAAATTGAATCCAATCTGATGATCGGACGATGAATGGATCTTGCGAGTCGTCTAATTAATTAGCAACTCAGAAAAAATGAAGTTGTCGGTCAGTCAAGCACAGAATGCTTCTGAGCCATTCCAAATCCCCTCCCCAAAACAAGCCGGCTCGTAAGAGCCGGTTTTGTTTTGTCAATTCCTTATTGATGACAATGGTTAGTCCTCGATCAGTCTAATATGAAGAGTGTGGAAATCAAAGAGCGTCGAAGTTTGGTTTTCTGGCAGCTATTGGGGCTTCACAAAGACTCTACTTCGCAAGGTCGATCGCTCCAAGCTTGAAGAAGCGATGAACGTTGGATTGGCAGAATCCGCGTTACCAATAAACGGACACCTGACCATGATCTGCGTGATGAGAAGTGATCACATCAAGAGGTTTCTATCCCATTCACAGCTATTCGATATATTCCCAAAGATATACGAAATCTTTCGTCAAGAAGGAGTAATCCCTCACGAATATCGCCACGACCCTCCTTCCGGCTGGCAACCGCGAAGTCAAAGCAGCCAAGTCATACCCACCTTCGTGGAAATATTTGTATCGAACACAAGGGCAAATGTGACTCTAACGGACTCCTGGATATTGGAGCTTTTCTCTATGTATTGGGACTATGAACATCACTACTCATATGACGCAAAAAACATTGTTCGTGTCGTGATGTACGAGGGTGATCGAAGAGTTCCGGTTCAGATCCTAATCGATGATGTTCGAAAGAATAATCACGAATTATTCGATGTCCTCAGACAGTTCACGACACTCGTATAATCTGGATCGAGAACGTTCTAAGCTATTTACTTACCGCCTTTACCGGGCTTCTTTGGGTCACTAGGCAAGGCAACCAGCATCTCAGGCATCAAAACATTTTGTGGTTGAAAGGGCAATGGCGACAGAATAAGACAGTCCAAAGCAACATCCGTTGATGGTGTGCCGGTTAACTCAACCGTAATGTCTGTCCTAATGTTCGGGAGCCGTGTCGCACCACATTGATACCAAGCAAACCCGCTACCATACGGACTCATCGGAGGTCCAACCAGCGTCAAAACTTGTCCAGCAACTTTCACTCGGATGTTTGCTTTGTCTGACGGGTTTGGAATTCGTGCTGCAATCCATAAATCCATAGTCGCGGTCGAGCGCTGAGGAACACTCAGTTTTGCGCTGATTAGTCCAGTTGCAGAACCAAGCGGAGTCTTTACGCTCAAACAAGAGCCATTACTGCAACCGGCATCATTTTGAACTTCACTAAAAAGATGTGCAGTGGTAGATTCAAATTCTGCCCAAACTGAGCCAGAAAGAGTGGCAGAAAGCGATCTCATAACCTTCTTAGCCATCGTTAATCCTCGGCTCGGAGACTCCGCCATCAGTGCCTTAAATGTCCTGAAATCGACCAACTCTGTCGTTGTATCAATTCTCTTGCTCGCCGCCAAAGTAAACAGTTGACCAATTTCCCGTTCAAGTCGCAACACCTCAGGCACCGGCACCGGAAAACCGGTGGCTCCCGTAATTGAAATGGGCGAATGATCGAGTTCGATCTTCAATCCAGTTTTGGTAACTGTCACGATAGGCGGTAATGCTCCAAGACCTTTAACTGTCGCGGTACCTGGACTAGGCAAGAGAAAGTCCATGGTCGTTCTTGGACCATTTGCCCAAATAACGTAAGTCGGATTCTTGCCATCCGAAATCTGATAGCCGCTGATATCAGGTCCCAAATCAAGTCTGTTGCCATCAGCTGGAGAAGGGAGCCAAAGAAGGTTGCCCTGAAGCTTCTGAACAAAAGCCGGGTTTGTCGCATTAACCGGGAAATACAACGCCGTTGGTCGTGTCTCGGGTTTGCCAAGACTCATTTTTGCAATCTTTGGCAAGTCCTCAGATTTGACCGCCTTCACAAATAGCCCTCTTATTCCGAAAGTATTCAAATCATCAATGACTGCCGGCTGGTCAAGGTCCGCAGAATAAGGAACATCTACCGCAAAAACCGGTCCAGGAGACCTACTACGAAGATTGGAACTCATGGCACCAGACAATGAATTCAAGAGACCCGAAGGCGTGAACTTGTTTAGGTGAACAGAAAGCCCAGTGAGCTCATTCTCAGGATTTTCAAAGAACCAACTCCATCCAGTCCAGTCCTGAAAAATGGGAACCGACGAAGCCTTGCGAATCGATCGAATGATACGGTGAACTCGCCGGACTCTTGTCTTACTAATCGTTTCGGCGACATCACTCCAAAATGTGGATCGCTTGGTGTTATCAACCGGAAGAATCAAGTTTCGCTTTGAACTAAAGATGCCCTTTACTCCCCGATTTCCATTCCAAAGAGGAATCAACTGTGAAGCTTCTTCAAAGTTCTCAATATCCGATGCCTGAAGGCTCCAAGCCTGGGACATCGAAGTGATGTTTTGATACTTGTCAGCGAGGAATTCCGCAAATTCAGCCTTAAAGATTGGACTACTTGGCATGAATCCGTTATCTTGGTTCACCAAAGTCGGCGTACTACCTAGAGGATTAATAATGCCTCGAAGTCCCGGCTGATTTCCCATAATCCGAATTTGCCGAAGGATTTGGTCTCTTCGCTCATCCAGTCGCTCCCAAAGGTCTTCCATTTCAAGGGATTCACCCTTGGGATATAGAAGCACGACCTGAGGAGTATCAGAAACCGCTTTAACGTCGGTCGTCAGAACTCCGTTGACAACATCGACATTTTTGAATGAAACAACCGAACCGTCCCGAGCCAAAGCAACAATTACCAGAGCCGAAGAAGCACCAGGCAAGTTCGCCGTTATCTTCTGCGGATTCTGAATGTTGTTGATACGGTAATACTGAGGCTGAACAATAATGCCTTTCGCATTTGGTAGGGTCGAGTTCACCGTAAAAAAGAAGTTCGAATCTCCCATTTTGGTGGCAATTTCCTTCCAAGAACCCGAAGCCGGAATCTCTAAGTTGAAATTCTTGATACCAACTGCCATAGCCTCTGGAATTTGCTTTGAATTAGCTTCTACTTGCAGCCCAACCGGCACATAATCGTTGCCTCCCCAGTTCAACTGGAGTTGATTGCCGACCGTCCAATTGGACGCGATCGTTAAAAATGCTATCAGACTGTTTGCAACCACAATGCGACTTTACCTACCTACTAGGTACCCTTATAACTGTGAGAATTGCTGAACCTTCGCTCGAAAACCTATGTATCAATACTATTCGAGGCCTTTCGATAGACGCGGTTCAGAAAGCAAATAGCGGACATCCTGGTTTACCGATGGGTGCAGCGCCAATGGCTTTCGCCTTATGGACCAGACACCTTCGATTCAATCCAACCAATCCCCATTGGTTCGACCGCGACCGCTTCATATTGAGCGCAGGGCACGGATCGATGCTTTTGTACTCTCTCCTACACCTTACAGGATACGACGTTTCTCTTGAAGATTTGAAACAATTTCGTCAGGCACATAGTAAAACCCCAGGTCACCCAGAGAATACGATGACCCCTGGAGTCGAAATGGCAACCGGTCCACTCGGACAAGGTTTTGCTCACGGAGTCGGATTTGCCATCGCCGAAGCCCATCTTGCCGCCAAGTACAATCGGCCCGGTCACGAGATCATCAACCACTTCACCTATGCCCTCGTTTCCGATGGCGACTTGATGGAAGGTCTCTCCAGTGAAGCGGGATCGCTCGCCGGTCACCTCCAACTCGGCAAGATGATCTACCTCTACGACGATAACGGTATCTCAATCGATGGTTCAACGTCGCTTGCGTTTACTGAAGACGTCTACGGACGCTTTACCGCTTTCGGTTGGCATGTCGTCAAGGTCGACGGTATGAATGTCCAACAAGTCTCCGATGCAATTGATGCCGCCAAAGCTGTAACCGACAAGCCAAGCCTCATCATGTGCAAAACGACTATCGGGTTCGGATCGCCTAACAAGGCCGGATCCGCAAAGTCTCATGGCTCACCGCTTGGACCAGACGAAGTCACCCTTACGAAGCAAAACTTGGGCATTCCGCTCGAGCCAACGTTCTTAGTGCCAGAAGAAGCCGCTACATTCATGTGCAACCAAGAAGCAGGGAAGTCTCTCAGCGCAGACTGGGAAAGCCGTTGGAGTGCTTACTCCGCTGCCTATCCAGCTGAAGCCGCGGAGCTAGGATCGCTCATCGAAGGAAAAATGCCTTCCGGTTGGGCAAACTCATTACCA
>JBAXBU010000120.1:0-7487 GCA_037141835.1 Armatimonadota bacterium
ACAATGGAACCCAGGCAAAAGACGCCTTGGAACGACTTCAGAAATTGATGAGATAACCCAATGAAAAAACTCTTTTGGATTCTAATATTGCTTGGCTTGGTGCAATTTGCATCCGCTCAGGCAGGGTTACCTAAAATCAGTATCGGGATGGACAAAGCTCAGACTCAGGGTGATGTATCGACTTCGTTACAAATTATGGCTTTGCTGACTGTGCTAAGCCTTGCCCCTGCCCTGATGATTTTGACAACGGCATTTACCCGCATCGTAATCATCCTAAGTTTTGTTCGCACCGCAATTGGTACACAGTCAATTCCGCCAAACCAAGTGATCATCGGACTCTCATTGTTCTTGACGTTTTTCGTGATGGGCCCAACTTGGGAGAAAGTGAACAATCAAGCCCTTCAACCTTTCTTTGAAAAGAAGATTGATCAGAAAGTAGCCTTAGAGCGAGCAACGGTACCAGTCCGCGAGTTCATGTTAAAAAACACCTACGAGAAAGATCTTCGTCTGTTCATGAATATCCGAAAAGAGACACCAAAGACGAAGAAGGATGTATCCCTGACGACGCTGGTTCCCGCCTTCGTAATCAGTGAATTGAAAACTTCTTTCATCGTCGGGTTCTACATTTTTATCCCGTTCTTGATCATTGATTTGATCGTCGCTAGTGGACTGATGAGCATGGGAATGATGATGCTTCCGCCTTCAATGGTCTCGCTTCCAGCAAAACTCCTCGTCTTTGTTTTAGCCGACGGATGGGCAACCCTTGTCTCGGCCATTCTATCGGGGTATCGATAATCATGGAACAAGCTCTCGCTCTTGATACCGCCCGACTGGGAATGCAGACCGCCTTAATGGTCTCGCTGCCGGTCCTTGGCACAAGCCTTCTCATTGGTCTACTTGTCAGCGTTTTTCAGGCTGTCACTCAAGTACAAGAAGCCACCCTGACTTTTGTGCCGAAACTACTTGGTGTCGGGTTAGCTTGCGTGTTTTTAGGGCACTGGATGCTAGGAACAATGGTCGCGTTTGTCCATCTCTGTTTTGAACGCGCCGCTACTCTGGGCCTTCACTAATCTATCATGTTGCCGCTCAACGATCTAGACGCACTCTTTGGCCTATTTATGGTCTTCGTTCGTTGTAGTGCCGCATTCATGTCGTCTCCCTTTTTTGGCGCCAAGAACACGCCAGTTAATGTCCGAATCCTCACATCACTTGCAGTTAGCTTTGCTATCAGCTTGGTTGTCAAAGCAGACATTGGTCACACGCCACCTCATTTAGGTGCCTTCTTGATGGTGATTGCCAATGAAGTTGCTTCAGGATTGCTGATTGGGATGATTTTGCAGTTAGTCATTCAAATTGCGATGATCGCCGGTAGCTTCCTCGATATGCAAATTGGTCTAGGAATGAGCCAAACCATGAACCCGTTATTGGGTATTCCGGTGACGATTATTGGTCAGTTCAAAGTCATGCTTGCGACCATGATTTTCTTGTCAATGGACGGTCATCACATGGTGATTCGTGCAGTCGTTCAGAGTTATAAAGTTGCTCCAACCTTGACTGTTTCCGACCTAGGATTGTTGCAGTCTGGTGTCACTCATCTACTTGGTAACTTCATGCTGCTAAGCATTCAGATTGCCGCTCCGGTTCTTGGCGTAAGTATCATCATTGACGCCGCTCTTGGCTTGATGTCAAAGGCTCTCCCTCAACTTCAACCGATTCAGATTGGAGCTCCGGCCAAGCTGGCTCTTGGTATGGCTTCGGTTTCACTTTGCTTGCCGGCTTTGGTTGCAGCAACCCAAAGTGGTGTCGGACAAAGCATGGACCTGATTGGTCGAGTTTTCGCGAGGTAACCAATGTCATCAAACAGCGGACAAGAAAAATCAGAACAGCCAACAGATAAGCGCAAAAAAGAGGCGCGTAAAAAAGGCACGGTTACTAAGTCAGTCGATTTAGTTAGTGCGGCCGTATTCATGACAATTTTGGTCGCAATGCCAGGTGTGATGGCAAAAGGCTTTCAAGGATTTACGCATGGATTCCGTTCCGCCGTCGGTGTTTCTACGAACAATTTCTCGCTTGCCAATGTGGATCAAGTGACTCGAGCAGCCTTGCTACCAATGCTGCCACCGTTAATCATCATCACTGCTCTTGCTATGACCGTTGGATTGGTTGGAAACTTTGCTCAAGTTGGATTCCATTTAAGCGGCGAAGCAATGAAGCCAAACTTCAAAAAGATCAATCCAGCAACTGGCTTAAAGCGCCTTTTTGGAAAGCCAGCGGTCTTTGACATGTTTAAGAGTCTTGTTAAGCTGTTTGTATTTTCATGGATGGTGTACTCGTCAATCAGGGATCATTGGAGCGAACTTGGTATGATCTGGAGTCTTACTCCAATCCAGTCGATGAGCCTTATTGGAGGACTCGTCCGCACGATCTTGATGCGGGTTGGTGTTGCGTGGCTGGTGCTTGCCGTCGCTGACTACGTCTTCCAGAAAAAGCAAACGAACAGCCAATTAATGATGACCAAGGAAGAAGTACGTCAGGAAATGAAAGACGCGGAGTCTTCGCCAGAAATGAAGGGCGCTCGAATGAGAATGGCAAGAAAGTTCTCGAAGATGCGACTTTCGCAAGCTGTTGCCGAGGCTGACGTAATCATTACGAACCCGACTCACTTTGCGGTTGCTATCAAATATGAAGCAAGCAAAAACCACGCTCCGGTTGTGGTCGCCAAAGGCGTTGATCATTTGGCAATGCGAATAAGAGAACTGGCAAAAGAAGCCAAGGTTCCAATTGTTGAAAACCGACCGCTAGCTCGGGCATTGCACAAGCAATGCGAAGTTGGAGACTTTGTACCTCGAGAGTTATTCCAGAGCGTTGCGGAAGTTTTGGCATATGTGTATCGAACAGTGAAGAAAGTTCGTTAACAAGATCTACGGGAGTAGACTTCGAATCCAATTCAACGACTCTTTAATATTATTGCTATGAGTCAATGTGATCCCGTAGCCATTCGTGACGGCGTTTAGGATCAAGCAGCAAGTTTGTCATGTAGCCCAGTGACTTTTCCTTCGTGATGCTTCCTCGCTCAAAGTTCCCGAAAATCCAAAGTGATCGGCGGCCAGGCGACCCATTCGACGGAATGGAACCATCCAGGAATGGTTGGACCGATTCATCTTCTAAATCGATCAGTTCTCGCAATACGTAGAAACGCACCACCGGATGGGTTTCCCGAACCATCATGACTCGCAAGATTCTCGCACCTTCTTCGCCCAAACCGCCTAACGCCTGAGCGGCATCACAACGACAAACCCATAGCGAACCAGGGCTTGATGCATCCAAAAGCACCGGTAAGTCCTCGGATTCTGGTTCGTAGCAAATGAGTTCTAAAACTGTAAATATCTCGGTCGTTTTTCCGTTCCAATAGGCATTGTGTAGGAGACTCCGGTCATCTTTGGTGAATTTGTAGTCCCCCGAGCAACGGCTATGGAGTTCAGAAAGTTGTTCAGCATATGAATTCATTTATTCCTCTATTGTGCGAGATTCTATAATAAGTTGAGTATGAATGTAGTTGTTCTCACTGGGGCCGGAATATCACGAGAGTCAGGAATCAAGACATTCCGTGATGGCGACGGTCTTTGGGCCGGGCACAACATCGAAGATGTTTGCACTCCCATGGCGTTGGCCAGGGATCCGCAAAGGGTGCTTGATTTCTACAACATGCGGAGAAGGGAAGTGGCGGCTGCCAAACCCAATGCTGGACATTTTGGACTCGCGGAGCTTGAAGCGGATCACAATGTGACCATTGTCACTCAGAACATTGATGATCTCCATGAACGAGCGGGAAGCACAAACGTCATTCATATTCATGGCGAAGTATTTAAGTCCCGGAGCATGATCGACGAATCCGTTCAATTTGAGTGCCTTGGTGACCTGAACGTCGGAGATCTTGCCCCCGATGGTGGTCAACTGAGGCCCCATATCTGCTTCTTTCATGAGATGCCATTTCACTGGAATGAAGTGCAGCGAATGGCGATGGATTCAGATGTTTTTGTTGTAGTGGGGACGTCTTTGGCGGTGTATCCTGCGGCTGGGCTCGTTGATGTGACTAGAGCAAAAAAGATCTTTTTAGTCGATCCCAATCCTCCCCAGGTCTTCTCTCGATTTGGTGATATTGTGGCGATTGCCGAGCCTGCGACCACTGGTGTTCCGAAACTAATCGACTACCTCAGAACATAGGTCAAAGATCCTGAATGTGGATAACTCGGCGTGAACGGTACGAAATGTGCCATAATGAACCTAGTCGCCTGAACAAGATTTACTTTTGTGTGCGACAACCCTAATGCCAAACACTAAAAGTACGGTCACGCCTGTGCGTGCACCTAAATCAGAATATCGTAACTACGGAACCAATAAACCTTACAGCCGCGACCAAGCAAGACCCCGATTCACCGGTAGTACCAACAACCGATTTGAAGAGCGACGCCCCGAAGCACACACTTCTGGCCCTCGTATTGTAGCGACAGAATTTGTTGCCCTCGGAGTATCCGAAGACTTTGCAGCTCGCCTTGGCGGCATGCAGATCATGACCCCAACTCCAATTCAAGAGATGGCGATTCCGGTTGCCCTCAAGAAGCGAGACATGGTCGGAATCGCCCAAACAGGTACCGGAAAGACCCTCGCATTCGGACTTCCGATGCTCATGACCCTCAAGGGAACAGATCAGGGACTAGTTCTTGCTCCAACTCGAGAACTGGCCATGCAGATTGAAGAAACCTTCCGAAAGCTAGGCGTCAGAACCGCATTGCTCATTGGCGGCGCGCCAATGAATCGACAGATTCAACAATTGCGAAGCAACCCGCGAATCATTGTTGCGACTCCTGGTCGAATGCAAGATCATATGAATCAGCGACTCGTTGACCTACGATACATTCAATGCGTCGTCCTTGACGAAGCCGACCGAATGCTCGACATGGGCTTCATCACCGCGATTCGAGAAATCCTTGCGAAGACACCAAAGACGCGACAAACGCTTTTGTTCTCCGCAACCTTCCCAAGAATTGTCGAAGACATTGCCGAAGACTTCATGATTGATCCTGAGCGAGTTCAGATCAAACAAGAGAGAATCACCGCTTCAACCGTCACCCAAGAACTCATTGTTCTTGAAAAAGAAGCGAAACCTGAAATGTTGACCCAATTGCTTTACGCAAACAAGGGAACCATTTTGGTCTTCTCGAGAACTCGGCACGGCGCTCGAAAGATTGCCCAGTCGATCAACCGACAAGGACACACGGCGGCAGAAATTCACTCTGACCGAACGTTGGCTCAGCGAATCGCAGCTTTAAACGGATTCAAGAGCGGGCAATACCGAATCTTGGTCGCAACCGACATTGCCGCTCGAGGAATTGATGTGAAGGACATCTCGTTGGTTATCAATTACGATATCCCCGAGTGTGCTGATGACTATGTTCACCGAATCGGTCGAACCGGACGAGCAGGGAAGACAGGTCACGCAATTACAATGGCGGCTCCTGATCAACACCGAGACGTGCGGGACATCGAGAAGTTGATCTCAATGAAATTTGAGACTTCAACCCACTCAACTCATTCGTTGCCAGAGTTCCAACGACATCAAAGTGCTCAAGGCGGAAAGCCTCGACGATTCGCTCCGGGTCAAAATCGAGGCGGAAAAAGCTTTGGTGGCGGAAATCGCGGCGGTGGAAACACCGGCGGACGCTGGTAAAACAGAGATCTGGGCTCAGAGCTCAGCGATCAGGAAAAAGCCTCGAGTCAAAAACGACTCGGGGCTTTTTTTTGTACTTGGTATTACTTAAATCCTGGCAAGAACTGAGCTTCAGCTTCGAACAGTCGTCGTGTCAACTCACGAATCTCTGCCGGACAACAGACCGCTGCCGTCAGGGGATCCATCATCAACGCCCACTCAGCGAACTGAATTGATTTTTCGACCGCAGCCTGTGCTCCAAGGTCAAACATTCGCATGTTTGAATCACAAATGGCCGCCATCTGGCGCGGTAACCGACCATATTTCATCGGTTGGAAGCCGTTATGGTTGATTAAACAAGCTACTTCGATACAACCGTCGCCCGGCAAGTTAGCGATGCATCCCTCGTTCGGAGCCATGTTTCCGTAAACCACAATTGGAGCATTCTTTTCGATCGACTCGATGATCCACGCGCCATATTCAAATGACCGCTTCAGATCAAGTTCCTTTTCACCGGAGATCATCTTGTCGCGATTTTCGTCGGCGGTCTTTCGCCATGTGGGCCAATTGTTGGCATAGAAAGACTCCTCGCCTCGGTAACCCGTGTCGGTGTACTTGTCGAGCAAATCTTTTCGCTTGCGGTAGTAGGGAAGGTATTCGCTGAGGTGACCGCTCGACTCCGTAATAAATGCGCCAAAGTGAAGCATCATGTCTGAGCGAACAGGTTCTTTGGTTGCGAACGCTGACGTTCGGTCCTTCGCCAATTCCATGAGCTTTGGATAAAGTGATTTTCCGTCCGGTCCGTTGAATTCGGTAAACCAAGCAAGGTGGTTGATCCCTGCGCACTGCCATTGAACTTGCTCGTAAGGAACTTCAGCAAATCCAGCCAGCATCCGTGACGTACCTTGGACTGAGTGGCACAAACCGATCTGGGCAATTTCTGGCACCGCTCTTGTGCCCGCCAGAATCATCATATTCATCGGATTGGTGTAGTTGAGCATGCAAGCCTTGGGGCAGAGCTCGCGCATATCTTGAAGGATCTGAATGTAAACCGGCACGGTTCGCATTGCCTTCATCAGACCACCTGGACCAATCGTATCGCCAATATTTTGGCTGATGCCAAACTCCAATGGAATATCGTTGTCAAAGCGAACGCAGTCAACGCCGCTGACTTCAATCGAGTTAATAACGTAATCGGCACCCTTCAACAGCTCTTTTCGATCGGTGGAAGATCGGAGAACCCACTTGTCCGCCTGTCCAACCGAATCAATGACTTTCTGCATAAGCTTGGTCTGAAGCTCAAGCCGGGTTGCATCAATATCACAGAGACGAAGTTCTCCGCCAACGTTGTCGGGAATCAGAATAACGTCGCGAAGAACCGAATTGGTGAAGAAGCTGCCGGCTCCCATCATGACAACATTTATTTTTCGCGGCATTGAGCCGGGAAGCCCGTTTCGTTCGTCGGGTTTGCTGTGGTCGAGATGTGATTCGGTAGAAGCAGCCATTGTCAGCGGAAATTTTACCGCTGATGGTTCAAATAAACGAGACTATTCCGCCGGAAAAGACCAGGCACCGAAAGATATCGTTCTCCGGTGTCGTAGCAGAATGTCAGCACCGTCCCACCATCCATTATTTCCGGTAGTTTTTGCGCTACTGCGGCTAACGAGGCACCGGTAGAGATGCCAACAAGAATGCCTTCTTCCTTGGCAATTCTTTGGGCGTACTCAATGGCGTCTTCATCAGAAATCTGGATTACACCATCAAGGACCTCTTTGTGCAG
>JBAXBU010000121.1:0-7425 GCA_037141835.1 Armatimonadota bacterium
CGTACATCTCCGCCAACAACTCGAAAGGACGTTTCGCCTGCATCGAGGATTTTTGCCAACTTCGCTTTGGCGGTTGGTGTCAACTTTGTCCACGCAATATCGGCTATTTGCTTGTGACCATCTCCTCCCCAAGCAAAAATCATTGAAGGAACAAGGGCGACTAATAGAGGAAGAAAACGCATAACCAGATTATGAAACGATCTTGTCGGTGGAATGTTCCGCATTAGAGTTGGCAAATAGCGCGAAGTTCAAGAACTTCAGGTTCAGCTGAGTTCGAAGCAAAATCCCAAAAAACTTCACCCGTAAACGAGTCTATTTCCCCATTGCTTTCAATAATCTTTCCAGGCAATTTTACTGAAACGGACATTCCGACAAAATCTGCTTGTGATTGATTTGCCTGATCGGGATTCGCGCTAGGCTTGCTGTTAGCCAACACTTTGCTATTGTCAAAAGTTGAAAGCAACTTCTTAACAACATCATCTCGTGCGGCCTGAGACATTCTTTCTCCAAATTGTTCAGCAAGAATCTTGCTTTCGATCACACCCAACTTGGCTCGAAGTCTTCGGACAGCGCCATCGGGATTTAGAATAATCGTTCCGAAAAGGTGATCATCGGGACCAAAAAATATGCGGATAAGTGCAGTACTTGTCTTCTTGCTCATGGCCTTGTAGTCGGCATCAGTACCAATGCCTTCGGGCATTGCTTTCTTGAGTTCAGCAATATACTGATCCACATCTTTGTCTTGTTTATCCTTGTTTGGTGTGACAAAGACAATCTTCTCGTAATATTCAATTCTGTTTCCTTCGAGCTTGCGAACCACGACAAAGTTCTTTAGTTTGGTGGCTTCCTTTTCACGAATGATGATGTCGGTGACCGGACCATCGCCTGCTTTGAAGCTGCGCTTGAGAGTCGTAATCTTTTCGGTCTCTTTAATTTCCTCAGACTTATTCCAATCCGCTCCCGGCATTGCGAAGATATCGCCCCATTTATCATCGCTCATGCCTTTGCTCACGGTTAATTTTAGGGTTCGTGACCACGATCCGTCGGCATTCACGGTTGATTCGGATGAAGTGTGCGAACAACCAACCAAACAGATCGAGACAAGTGTTAAACAAAACAAACCAATTCGATTCATGGCGTTAGTTTAACCGGTTCCAACACCGTGCTGGGACACTTTCATTTCGCGTACCGCGTAGACTAGAAGTGAATGGCGTATCGTGACTTTCAGCATTTTCTTGAAGTTTTGGAGTCTAAGGGAGAGCTGAAACGAATTAGCGAGCCTATCTCTCCTTATTTGGAAATTACCGAGGTTACGGATCGGGTTGTTAAAAAGGCTGGTCCCGCCTTGCTGTTTGAAAATGTAGTCGGGCCGACTCACCGCACGTCGTCACCGAACCCAATGAGCGCCGTCATGCGCAATCCGTCCATTGACCCTCAATCTCGACCTACCGATACGCGAAAATACGATTTTCCAGTTGCGATCAATACTATGGCAACCCGAAAGAGAATGAGCATGGCGTTATCTTGCGATGACTTTGAGGAGCACACCCAGCGAATAGCGTCGCTTCTTAAACCTGAGTTGCCAAGCGGCAAGATTGAAGCGCTGAAGAAGCTGCCGTGGCTCTTTGGTGAGATGAAAAATGTCCCACCCAAGACCGTTTCGAAAGGGCAATGTCAGGATATTGTTTGGACTGGGGATGACATTGACTTGAATAAACTGCCGGTTTTGACTTGTTGGCCCGAAGACGGAGGTCCCTTTGTCACGCTGCCCTTGGTGTTTACGAACGATCCAAATACGGGCAAGCGAAATGTCGGAATGTATCGAATACAAATTCACGACAAGGACACGTGCGGAATGCATTGGCAGATGCACAAGACCGGCATGAGACAGATGGAAGATGCTGGCACCAAGGGAAAGAACCTGGAAGTATGCGTTGTCTTGGGCGGTGACCCCGCATATACTTTTAGCGCGATTTCTCCTCTTCCACCTGGAATTGATGAAATGCTGTTTGCCGGATTTTTGCGAAAGCAAAATGTGGAATTGGTTAAGGCAAAAACCGTGGATATCATGGTTCCAGCGGATGCGGAAATAGTCTTGGAGGGATACGTTGATCCTTCGGAACGAAGGTTAGAGGGTCCGTTTGGTGATCACACGGGTTACTATTCGTTGGCCGAGGACTTTCCCGTGCTTCATATCACCGCAATTACGATGCGAGAGAACGCCGTGTATCCGGCGACGATTGTCGGACAGCCTCCAATGGAAGATGGTTGGATGGGGAAGGCGGTTGAACGGATTTTCATGCCAATGATTCAACTCACGGTTCCGGAAATTGTCGACATGAATCTGCCGGTTGAGGCCACATTCCATAACATGGCATTTGTTTCGATTAAGAAGAAGTATCCCGGACATGCCTACAAGGTCATGAATGCAATTTGGGGTCTGGGGGGGCTGGCGTTTACCAAATTTGTGTACATTTTCGACGAAGATTGCAATGTTCAAGACCTTGGTGAAGTGCTGTTTAGAATTGGGGCGAACTGCGATCCTTCGCGTGACATTTTGTTGACGAAGGGTCCGGTTGACCAACTCGATCATGCATCCGTTGCGGAAGGATTTGGCGGAAAGATTGGGTTTGACTGCACGCATAAGTGGCCGGGCGAAAACGGATTTAATCGTCACTATCCCAAGTTGATTACGATGTCGGAAGATGTTGTCAATCGGATCGACGGGATGTGGTCTCGATTGGGGCTGTGATTTTGGTTCATTTTCAACGAAAACATTTAGTTGCCCTATAATGGAATGATGGTCTCAGTCAGAAGGGGCGTCTACCTTATTGCAGGCGTAACGTTAGCGGTAGCAGGCATTGCTAGTGGCGGTCGCGGACCCACCACATTGGAACTAGTAAAAGGATTTCATGGCTGGAAAAAAGTGAATCCGAAGCCAGTTCGATTGGCGAGCAAGTTTAATCTTCTTTGTGCTCCTGCTTCGATGGCGATGATTAAGGCGGAACAGAAAATGAATCCGCATTTTCAGCGAGTCATTACGGTTTATGTGAACAAGGTCGGCGAAAAGGCGATGGAAAAGGGCGGAAAGTTTCCGGTTGGATCGGTGATCGTGAAAGAGAAGTTAGAGGAAAGCTTTAAGACTCCCGTCTTGTCGACGGTCATGATCAAGCGGGAGAAGGGATACAATCCGAAGTGCGGAGATTGGCAGTTTGCCGTGATTGATGCGTTCACTACTAAAGTGACAGTGGACGGGAAATTGGAATCGTGCATGTTCTGTCACCAAGATCAGGCGAAGAAGGATTTTGTGTTTAAGACTTATGTTGGCGCGAAGGGTCGAATGAGTTCGGGTGGCTAGCGAACTGGACGGATTTGGGTTAGAAGAAGAATGGAGGCTCCGCTAAATCCAGCATTCCCATTGCATCGGCTGTTGTCTGCCGCAGGCACAGAGCGGATGGTAAGACAATCATCCTTTGATGACATGGAGGACACCTATTCGACGAGCATTGACTTGCTTGCGGCCTATGCAGTCGAATATCCGGAGAATTGGAGCGCCTTTGTTTCGTATTTAGGCGTTTCCGATGCTTTGATACAGCAGCGAGTATCCGAACTCGGTGAAGATCAAGAACCGAGAGCGACTCGAATCATCATCCCTTCCGAAGAAAACGGATTAACTCATGAGCAGGCGGAGGCAATCAACGAAAACAAGGCTCCGTGGAGCCAACCGGTGAGCCACGCAATGAGGGCGACCGTCAAAGAGGCGAAGGAAAGTCAGGCCGCCGCTAACCCTGGCAGGTGTATGCAAATATTATTGGGCTCGGATTGCCTGGCGCGAACACTTATATTGGAAGCAACCAATGAAGGCACGCTACAGATTGCGACGCCGCATCTGATCGTTGAAGAGGTCGAAACCAAAATGGAATTTGAAATTGAAACTTTCATGGAGAGGTCAAGGAACATGATCGATCGACTAATGCCAAAGATTCGAAGCGAAGTCGACCCTCTGACCCCAAATCTCGCGGTTCAGCGAGAAGAACTTTTCGCCAAGAACCCCGAGGGATATACAACGAGAATCAATCTAGCCGAGCACCTGGCTAAGCCGATTATCTATCAGCAGTTTGAGTTCAGCCAGCGATCCGGTGGATGTCTGTCCGCCGCAGAGAATGAAGCTCGAATCCGTAAGGCTCCGGAGACAACCATCGACCATCTCTTCTTCAGTCTTATGCAGGAGGGCCTCGAAACGACCACGTTTCTTGAGTCGAAGGGAGTTGACTGGCGAGCCTGGAGAACGAGTTTGGATTCGGAGATTCCTACTTTCGAAGGCGAAGGAATTCGCTTTCCGCCTAAGGCCAGGAACCTCATGATGAACACGCCTAGTGACAAGGTATTGCCGCCGATGCGGTCCCTATCGGAGTACATAGATGAAGATTGTATAGAGCAATGGAGGGAAGATATGATAGATCGTGAAAAACTTGCAAGAGATCGGAAATTCTCGGATGCCCTCTGGTTGCTAGGCTGCCTTGAGGAGCCAAAGGCTCTGGCGTATAGATATTTAACCGAAGCCGGTATCACGGTTGATGACGTAAAAGCGATTACGGATAATTAAGGTTTCGAATGCTCGATCCCGCAGGGATCACAGCCCGTAGTCGGTCGGTCAAAACGATTACGAGCCAAAGCGAGGTTTCGGTTTGACCACCGGATCGGTCGAAGTATTTACGACCCCGTAGGGCGTCGCAGCTGCGCGGGATAAGATACATACCATGAGGTCAACATATTTATCCCTCAACATACACATCATCTTCAGCACGAAGAGCCGCGCCCCATTTCTGCAGGATCACATCAAAGAACAAGCTCACGACTACTTGGGTGGAACTATTCGAGGGTTGGAGGCAATGCCTGTACGTATAGGCGGAGTTGAGGACCATGTCCACCTACTTCTCAAAATGAATGCTACTCATTCTGTGGCGAATCTTGTTCGGGAAATCAAGAAGTCATCGAATAGCTGGCTGAAGGAAAGGGTTCCTTCGTTTGCTTGGCAAGAAGGCTATGGAGCGTTTTCCGTCAGCCAAGAGCGAATGAAAGGGGTTGAAAAGTACATTCGGAATCAGGTTGAGCATCACAAAGCCATGAACTTTCGCGAAGAGAGAATCATGCTTTATCGGCTGGCAGGAATTGAATTCGATCAGGAGGATTTGGATTAGTTTTGGGGTTTCAGAATTTTGGTAGGAAGCGGTTGTAACAACCGGGGCCGCTCCCGGGGTTTTGCATTCCTTCACATGCACGACGAGCGACCTCGGACTTTAGACGGTTTCGGCTAATCCGGGGGTCTGCGGTTTTTTTCGCTGGAGGCTCAACAAACCTTCGACCACCCGGCTATGAGCTGTGATCCCAAGGGATCGGGTGTAGTTCGAGAATGAATAGCGGTCTGGGAGTTTGCGGCTGGTTTTCGCCGGAGGCTCGACAAACCTTCGACCGCCCGGCTACGGGCTGCGCCGCAAAAAATCCATACTTTATTGGCATGGATTTTCAAGGGCTTTCCTAATGGTTCGGGAGTGGTTTGAGTGTAAGTCCGGGCGGCACTCAATCGAGATTGTTACCAACGTAATTAGAGTCACACCTGGATTTGCTAAGGGCTGTTCCTTAAGAAATCCTGGTCCGATCGGCATGGATTTTCAAATGCACTCTTGCGGGATCAGGAGTAACCCATGTTCTTGATTTAGCCAAGGATTTCAAGAACTTGAAACTGCTATTGCCCTGATTGATTGACCGTGGAAGAAGAAATCGTCGCTTCCGCTCAAGACTCGTTCACCCCAGCCCCTCTCCCTCGGAGACGAAGGAGAGGGGCTTTTAGGAACTAAATTTCTTTTTCCAGTCATCGAGGAGCCGGAGGGCTTCGAGGGGGGTGAGGGCGTTAACGTTGACCTTTTCGAGTTCATCGAGGACGGGTGGGCGTTCGGCTTCGAACAGCGTCATCTGGAGTTTTTGGGTTGAGATGGGGATTTCGCGTGGCGTGTCGGTATTTTCCAATTCATGCAAGATTTCGTTTGCGCGATTGAGGACCGGTTGCGGGACGCCAGCCATTCGCGCCACATGGATTCCGTACGAGCGGTCAGCCCCGCCAGGAAGCACTCGGTGGGTCCAAACGATGTCGTCGCCGAACTCTTCGACCGCAACGCGGAAGTTACGGACCGTGGGCATTTCCTTCTGCAGTTCGTTGAGCTGATGATAATGGGTTGCGAATAGAGTTTTGGATCGCATCCCGACCAAATGTTCGATCATTGCCCAGGCTATTGCGAGGCCGTCAAAGGTGGAGGTTCCGCGTCCGACTTCGTCCAAAATAACCAAACTTCGCTCGGTGGCATGGTTAAGAATGTTCGCCGATTCGACCATTTCGACCATAAATGTGCTTTGCCCATGGGCGAGTTCGTCTTTGGCTCCAATGCGAGCGAAGATCCGGTCGCATATCCCAATTTGTGCATCTTTGCAAGGCACGAAGCATCCAATTTGCGCCATGAGGATGATCAAGGCAGTTTGGCGAAGGTAAGTGGACTTTCCGGCCATGTTTGGACCCGTGATGATCAACGCTCTTGGGAACTCTTCACCGAGTTCAAGATCGTTCGGAACGAAATTAGCATTGTTGGCCTCGACAACTGCGTGGCGACCGGAATGGTAAGTTAGGACATCGGCTTCGACTACTTCGGGTCGGGTAAATGCCTTCACGGTTGCGACTTCGGCGAAGTTGGAGAGAACGTCGATTTCGGCGATTGCACGAGCAGTTTGGAGGAGCGAACCAGCGTGTTCGGCGACCCTTAGTCTTACTCGATGGAAGAGGTCGCTTTCGAGAGCGGTGGCTTTTTCTTCGGCACCGAGGACTTGAGCTTCTTGATCTTTGAGTTCTGCAGTGATGTATCGCTCGGCGTTGGCGGTGGTTTGCTTTCGGATGTAGTGGTCGGGAACTTTGTCAATGTGTTGTTTGGTCACCTCGATGTAGTAGCCGAACACCGAATTGAAACCAATTTTGAGACTATTGATTCCGCTTGCTTCTTTTTCCTTCGCTTCTAGTCCGGCGATAAATGTCTTGCCCGATTTATTGAGTTCTCGGAGACGATCTAGTTCGTGATCGTGTCCGGGGCGAATGATTCCACCGTCGCGAACGGTGTGGGGTGGCTCGGGAACGATAGCGTTGATCAATAGAGTGGCGAGATCGCCGTGGGACTGGACCTGCTCGATCAGCTCCTGGATTCTGCCAAAGCCGAGCTTTTCGGCAGGTTGAAGGACTTTGGGAAGATTGATGAGTGTCTGTCTCAGGGCAGAAAGGTCTCGTGGTCCGGCGAGATTCGCCGAACAACGGGAGACAAGCCTTTCGATGTCGCTAAGTCCACCTAATGCGTCTCTCAGGTCTCCACGATGAATGGAGGAGCCCAT
>JBAXBU010000122.1:0-7209 GCA_037141835.1 Armatimonadota bacterium
AGTTGCCGCAAGTCCAACAAACCCGAGTGAAGTCGAGCCAATGATGTCGGCGATTGCGAACCGTTGAAGAATGCCAAATCCACCCGCGCCGGGGCGATTTCCTCGCCATAAGTTGGCTACGCCGCCATGTAGTTCGGCAATTTCGCTCGCTCCGGCACCCGCCGTAACGTAGCCAAGTCGGGCGCATTGGGTGACATTGTTGGTGGTGGCAAAGTTCCTGGCGGTTGCGGTACCGGTGGTGGTTGGCACCGCCATTCCAATCGCGGTTGCCGCGGTGGTGGCATTACCAATAACCGAGAGCCGTCTCTCTTTTCGTTGGGTGGAAGGGAATTTCTCTTGAACGACGCCCATTGCGCCGGACCATTTCGATTGTGAGGTTTGGTTTGCCATTAAAAGGCACCTCGATGAGTGGTGTTATTCATGTGTGATTTTATTGGAGGCAATATTGCCCCAAAAGCGTTAGTTGGGAGGGGGAAGAGATCAAGGCTCAGAGACCAGTGCTCCGGAGCCAAAAGTACGTCGAGAAACAATCCAAAAGTCCGGTCGTTATCAAACGCCAGGCGACGGATACATAATCTGTCTCTTAAACAAGCTTCATGTGAATAGTCGACAGCAAGCGATCATGTCGGCTCATGAACAGGGACTTCTCGCGTCCTAGAATTCAGCCGTTCGCGGCGTGCCGAGTCAGCAATCGCTCCGAAGTAATCGATGCCTGCTTTGCCTTGGCGGGACCCTTGGGGATATCCCGGATAAAGATAAAGACGAATACCGTCATGACAGCCATGCAGATCAAGAAGCTTGGCGTATCGAGTCGCGCCGGACTATTTCGGTTTGACCGAACGATGCACCAGGCGAGCAGCGAAAAGAAGACGATCATCCCGGCGGCAAAGTGATCCATCGCAACCGATAACCCGGGGACGGACGGTCCAGCCATGCTTCCGATATAGCCCATGAAGGCGGCGGTTAGCAGCGGGAAGACCAGGAAAAAGACCGCGAATCCTCCGCGCGACATGGTGCCGGCAGCACGGTTGTTGGGTCCAAATTTTGTGACGAGGCGGGCAGGAACGCGTTGGGTGCACCAAAGGATCCAAATCGTGTTCACAATTGCCGCTTTGACAATCCAGTCCATTTTCAATAGATACGGAGGACGTGGGCTTGGGGATTCAAGGATTTTCAGGGAGCAGGGTTCAGGGATAACAGATCAGGGGTAAATTGTGGTCAGTGAAAGTCCCTGGTTCTCAAGCTGATACGGCGTCAAGCAACCGAAACAAATGGCTTGTAAGATCGTTGGCTTTCTGCCTCATCCTGGGTGTTGGGGGCGGAATATTGTTGGCTATGCAAAAGAGCGATTCGGACAAATTGGGACAACTGATGCTCGAAGCAAAGAAACATGGTTTGCCGATCGAGGCAAAAGACTTGGCTGATTTAGACCCAGTTCCTAACGCCGAAAACAGCTATAAATTGGTTTTGAAGCTGATGAACGACTTCCCCAATTTGGATCCTATCTCAAAGGACGTAACAAACCATAACCTGTCCAACCAAAAGATATCCTCGACGACCGTACGATTCATCGCTGAAGCAAAAGCGATTGCAAAGTTCAAAGGTTTCGACGCGCACAAGGACTACGACTTGGGTTCAAGTCTGCTGTACCCCGAGTATCACTACATTAAACTTGCGGCAAAAACGATTGCGATGCAGGCTGAACTAGAAGCCGCCAATGGAAATGTAAAAGCTGCCGTTGAAAGCCTAAACGAAGTTAAGAACCTCGCCAACCAATTGAGTCATGAAAAGGTATATCTTGGCGCCCTTCTCAAAATGGCTGTCCAACAGAACTACTACCTTTCAGCCGCGAAAGTTATGAACCTAGCCAATGCCAATCCGGCATCATTGGAAGCGATTAAGAGCAGCCTATCCGTTCCAATCGAAGAGATCAACCTGAAGACGAGTTTTAGAGGGGAGTTCTATTACGGAGTTACCTTTTGCCGAAATTTTGAACTCTTTGGCGGGCACCAGGCAATGATTGATGAAACTTATGATTGTGGGGACATCGACCCCACAAAATTGGTTTGAACTGGACTACCAAAGGCGGACGAACCTAAGGGCATTCTTGCGACCTACATTACCGATATGTTGATGGTTCAGAAGATTTTTGAATCGGAACCTGACATGATGCTTGCCGGACAAAAAGCCGATGCCGCCATCGAAGCATTGCCACCAAAAGACTCACATTCGTTTGTCCGACTGATTTCGCCAATATGGGGTGGGGTTGGCTTTGGCTGGGAAAAGCCAAAATTGATGCGAACAATTTTACTCAAGAGTATTGACCTCCTTATCGATCATCAAGGAAAGGAGTTTCCCAAAACGATTCCCGATATTCCCGATCCAATCGTAGGTGGCTCTGTCACCTACAAGCGAACGGCGAAAGGCTTTATGCTTTATTCGTTTGGCAAAAATATGAAGGATGATGGCGGACCAAGGAATAAGACGGTCCGAATGGAATCAGATGATTTTGGGTTTGAGTACGAGGGTTGATTCCCCTTCTTTTTCGGTCAGTTGCCGAGATTGCCAAAAGACGAAAAGGCCAGGGTCTCCGATTGCTTCGGTTTATCTGAATTATTGATCGATCGATTTAGTTATAGGCATTCAAAGTTATCTTAATCGCTGAAATCGTGACGTCGCAGAATTCGTAATTGCCTACGGAACAACTTTGAATGAAGGGTCAAAAATTGGCAAAAGGGTAAATTGAAATCGATGATGAATCCTCCGCCTGCGAGACAGTACAAGGACTCTAGTAGTGCGAGAAAGTGGGTCATTGGGTGTTTTCTTGTTGCGACAGTTTTGTGATGCAGCCGGGTGGAAAGCGCTCCGGGTAAGCACCCCTAGGAACGCTTACCCGTAGGAAGCTTGAGTCTAGAAGCCGACTGGCTCCAGTGGTTCGACTTCGTAGACCAATTTTTCTAGCTTTCTCTTTACTTCCAAAAGTGCTTTTTGCGCTGGCGTGTATTGATCGGGGTCGTCGGGGAACGACTTCATCAAACGCTCATAGTGAGCAATCTGCTTCTTTGCTTTTCGCTTTTCAGCCTGAGTGAGTGGGACAATGGCGTCCGGGTCATTGAGGTTCAAAGTGCCGCCAACTCGAGGTGGTTGCCCGGTTGGCGGAGCTATTTTTTTGGTGACGATTCCGACCTATCAGCCTCTTTGGCGGGCGGTAGTGTGCCAGCCTGCCACATAGGTTTTCTAGGTTCTTGGTCCAAGTGTAAATGAACCGCCTCTTCATACAGTTTTTTGTATTCACTGTCACTGATCGTGCGACCAATTTCACGTTCAAAATTCCCAAGCTGACGATCGAATTCGTATTTGAACTCAGTTAGCTTATCGTTTCCTTGTCGATTCGGAAAGTCATGGCTCCATCTTCCATTCTCAAACGAGAACTGGAATTTTTTGGATCTTTGCGTTGCAAGTTCAATGTCGGACGAGAACTCATCACGAATACTCTTGGCATACCGAGCAATCTGCTCCTTGAATTGAGGATTCCAAACCGGCAGATCGGGGCGACCATGGTCCCATGCAATTTGGTAGACCATCCTTGTCAATTGCTCCATGGTCTTGTCACTCCATGTGCCGCTTTGACCAGCATCAACAATCAGTTTTCGTACCATTGATTTCGACTTTGAAAGCTCTTTGCTTCGGGCATCCTTGGATGCTTTACTCAAGCGGTCTCGATCAGTAACCTTTCTGGCTGCGTTGGCAACTTTCTGATTGGCATCTTGCATCTTCTCTCGATACTCTTGATTGAAGATCGTATCCTGCATTTTGTACCGCCCCGCAGATGCATTGAGGATTCCTCTGGACCGGTTTATTTCGTCAATCCGCTTCTGTTCCGACAACGCGAACTTGCGTTGGTTCTCGGCGTTCCGGCGATTGGCTTCCCGCCTTGATCCTAAGCTCAAACCAGCCAAAACCTGTGGCGCAACGCCGAGCCCGCCCAACAATACCGCCGCGAGGCCAACAATCGCTTCGGGATTTCCAATCCGAGCCTTTTCGATTGCCTTTGCTGTTTCCGGCACCTTTTTCAAGGACTCAATGTAACGATCGTAGTTGTCGTTGATTTCCTGGCTGTTCGGATGGTGAGGTTTGATTCCGGCACGCTCTGCTTCTGCCTTGACGAGGGCTGCGTCCAAGTCTTCTGGAGGAAAATCTGGCTCTGTTTGAGGAAGTGGCGGAATGCCAGGCGGTTGGTCCGACGTCGGATTGCCGTTCGGCCCGGATAATGCAAATTGCCCAGCCGTTTCTTCACTTGCCCGCCTCTCTGCATCTTCCTGGGCGAGCATGTTGCCCACAAATGTGAACGGTGATTTGCCATTCTTTGCTTGGGCAAACATCGTCTCCTTCATTGCCCCAATATTGTGCTGCTCGGAAAGTACCTGAGCAACTGCAACTTCCAAGGGTTCAATTTTGGCTCCCTCGAAATACCGAGCAATTCGAGCGATATGCGAGGTCGGATCGTGGTCAAGGTTGGACCCAAATTCTGGTTCGCCAAGTTCGTTATTCATAGTCGCTCTCATAGCCTGGCCCTCCCATTTGAAGCAGCCCGAGGGTGTTGCCAAGACCGGACCATTTGCCACCGTTTCTCCTTTTTCCTGTTGCAGCTTTTGAAGGATCCTTTGATGGTTTGTCAAAGGTGCCCCAATCAATGCCCGCCAGGGAACCAAATGCATTGCCCAGACCGCTGTTTGCTTGCTGCTGAGTACCAATGTCGACGAAGTCATCACCAATTCCTCGAAGGTTGTTGGAATACTGACCCGCGACCTGGCTCAGTCCCCTTAGTTCCTGATTTTGGTTTTCCTGCATACTCTGACGAATCTGCATCAACATCTTTGAAAGCGCCAATTGCGATTGTTCGGAGAAATGACGTTGATCCTGCGTCGCATTCGAATCCCCTTTCTTGTATCCTAAACCTCCTAATCGAGCGGCAATTGCTGAGCTTCCGACTTTGGTTGCTCGTTCCGCTTCCTTCGTCGCTTGCGCAACCAGCGGTTCCGCATTGAATCTGCCCGAAGCGAGACCATCGTGGTAGTACTGCATCCGTCGTCGATAATCTTCCAGTCCGACGCTCCTTGATTCATCAAGGTATTGTTTGCCTTTCTTCGAGCTTTCGCGACCCGCGCCAGCATTCGATAGCCCACCTAACGTGCCGGCGATGCCCATTATTCCTTCAAAAATTCCCATGATTGTTTAGTTAACTTTGCTCCTACTTGTCATTTGATATTCGATTGCGAGTCCGTCAATTCCGTCAACTGTCTCATCACCCGCAATCTTGACTTGATGAGAGATTCCTATTTGCGACACCGGGAATCGAACCCAGCGGGAAGATGACGTCCCCGTCCCGGTGGCAGGGACCCCCGACTGAGGAATCTGGTCGACTCAGAAGTGAGGTATATAACTAGCAACGGTTATGCTAACCTATTGAAAATGAAGAAGAAAGCACCAATGAGTTTGGTGCTTTGAGTTAGTGTTTTTAGACAGTACAAGGCATTTTCAGCCATTGCCGAATTTCTTATCTAAAAATTGATATGTCATTTCACCAAGTTTCGAAGTTGTGAAATATACAATGGCCAGAACGGTACCAACCAGGAGCCCTCCTGCTAAGACTCGTCGGATGTCAAAATGTGAGCCTACGTTCATCATGATTACAATTACTTCCGTGATGCAGAAAGCAATTGCCAATCCATTCCACCTCTTTATTCCCACTTTCGCTCCTGGCAAGTCAATGACAAAGCCTATGAGAAAGAAAATAAAAAGCATAGCAGAATTATCTAAAAAGGTCGAAAGCTTCATCGAGCCAGCGTAGGCCATCCGTGTCACAACCATTAAATACTGTACAAAGAAGAGTTCGACGCATCCGGCGAGCCAAGCAACAAGATATGCTCCAATTGTAAAGTGTGCTTTCATTGTAGTGGATCAAAGGGGTGCAAATCATCGAAGTACATGACCGACGAAATCTTAGTTGCCGCAGTTGGTATAAAGCGTTGAACGACAGATGTGTCGCGATTTAAGCGACTGTAGCTTCCAACGAAGACTTCCGATACTGGCAGTAGCGGCTGCGGGAGATAAGGTTTAGCATTGCAGCCAGGAACCACTAACCAACCAGCTTCAGGTCGCTCGTACAAAGCCCTTACAGAAGTCATATCATCACCATTAAATTCGGTGAAATCGAGAACCGAAATTTTCTCCGGGTAGTCAAATCCATACTGCGGATATAAATTCCAATGGTTTGCCCATCCCCTTGCATAGGGGTCACATGGACTTCGAAAAAGCTCTGTGTCAATGTATTTGGCTTGGATAATCTTTCGGGCTAAAGGCATTTGATCCTCGCCGTAATCACTCTCATACATTGCCCAACCTTGGCCAATTTGGCGAAGATTGGAAGTATGCACGGCTTGTTTGGCGCGACCCTTTGCCGCGCCAATCAATGGAAAGGTGAGTGCTACTAAAATTGCGATGATTGCCATTGCAACCATCATTTCTATTAGCGTAAAGCCATTCCAATTACGAAACGACTTATCTCTCACTAGCCTCCACCACCAGTTCCCGTGCTACTTATACAGGTACTAGACGGACAAGCTGGTAGTGGGTTCGGATTTCCATCTCCTTCGCACTTGTCAAACGTCCAACTTCCACATGTGGAGACGAAGCCATTTGTATATGTATCAAGGTGCCTTGACCGTGAATACTGCTTATCCCAATAAAAAAGGCTACAAAATTCAAAGGTTCCGCTTCTCAGGATATAAGTTTCGGTCCAATCCAACGTAGTCTTCGGCGGGATGCAATCAGGCAAACCAAAAGTTCTTGGACTTGCAAACATGCTCACTAAGAGTGCGCATAATACCAATGTTATGTTAGTTCTTCCCGTAGGACGAGTTAGTCTGTCTGTTTGTTTGTTTGTTTGTTTGTTTAACTCTCATTGTGTTCCTGTTGGTTAAAATCGGAATTGAAAAATTGTTGATGCCGATCATTTACAATAGTATCACAAGTATGTTGGTTTTGCTTGAAGAATTGTTGTGGCAATGTAACTTCTATTGCGCGCTTTGCCTTTTTACATGTCATGCCGCCCTGCGCCAGCATTCGATAGACCACCTAAAGCGCCGGCGATCCCCATTATTCCTTCAAAAATTCCCATGATTGTTTAGTTAACTTTGCTCCTACTTG
>JBAXBU010000123.1:0-7023 GCA_037141835.1 Armatimonadota bacterium
GCAGCTCACTCGTAATGAGCAGGTCGACGGTTCAATTCCGTCCCGGGGCTCCATAAATCGTTCGCGAAGGCGAACACTCTTATCAGAACCGAGAGTAAAACAAAAATTAGTCCAGCTGAGGTCTACCGATAAGGAATCCGACACAGAACTCGTATCGTTACTTTCGATCTCGACGTATGGTTCCGTAGTGTTCCCAGATCTTTTTCATTTGCGCCCATATAACAGTTTGGAGTTTATCGTCGCTATCACTGTTCTTCGCCAATCCGTTGCGCACCATTGCTTCCCGCATCCCTGGGTTAACTTCTTTGGTAGAAAAAGAAAAGTTGCTCTTATAGTCAACAATTGCAGTTAGTAGAAATCCGTGCTCTCTGTACGAAGCATCAGCAATCATGCCCAAAAGTAGTGAGAAGTCTTTACGTTGGGCTGGATCGGAAAAGTCGATTGACGGTAGCGAAAGGGAACTTGCGCATTTGTCTGCTAAATCCGAAAAGGTGATCGTACTTTGGCGGCCACTTCCAGCAGTTTTAACGAGTATGTCAGTCAAAGTACTCAATAGTTCGTCACTGCTACTATCAGAAAAAAAGCTCATGTCGTAAGTCTAGGTTGGTCAATTGGTAATTTTTGTCGGATTGTCTTGCTAGTTTTTGTTCAACCAGTGTGGCCGAGAAGCAGTGTTACAGACACTCTGTACTCTTCAAAGTGACTTTAAAAGAAAGTGGATATGCCAAAAATCAGTAAATCCAGTAACGAATGGTTTTTCCGTCAAAAGCCACCAGGTGACCCAAAGTCTGGTGGGGTTGACAATTACTCCCTGCCGTCAACAATTGACACTTTCGTGCGCGAAGTAGTTCAAAATGTTAATGACCAACGGGTTAAGGATACCGTTGAAGTCGAATTTATCTTGGCCGATCTCTCAGGAGACCAGCTGCAAAAATTACTGGATCTCATTGGTTGGGACGCCGGTTTGAAAGACCATCTCGAGGCGGTGAAATTGCAAGACAGTCATTTGAGCATGAGTGTTAGTAGGGCCTTGGAATGTGTTCAAAAAGGTAGGCCCGTCAGAATGATGTTGGTTCGCGACCTTGACGCATGGGGGTTGGAGGGTGACGAGGAAGAAAGTGGCAATTTTTCTATGCTCTGCCGCGACCACTTGATTACTGATGAATCAACTAAGAAGATGAAAGGCGGTTCTTACGGTCTCGGCAAGTCGGTGCTTTGGGCGTTCTCCGAAGCTTCAACAGTACTTTTTTCGTCCTTACCTCTTTCACGAAAGAATTCGAAAAAGACCGAAGATTTCCGTTTTTTCGGGCGTTCGTATCTCCCATCGCACAAAATTGCCCAAGTGTGGCACAACCCAGATGGTTTTTTTGGCGAGAATCGAGAGAATCCTCTTGGAAACTGGGTGTCCTCAGTGAGGGGCGATCAAGCAGAATCCATAGTAGCGGGTACTCCGCTGGAGCGGGAACCTGGTAGGACGGGTACCTCAATTCTCATCCCGTTCTTCGGGATACCAACAAGTGATAAAGAAATGAAATTAGCAGATCTGAAGTTGGAGACAATGGAAGCAGTTCAGAGGTGGTTTTGGCCAGCGCTAGATTCTGGGAAACTAAAGGCCTCCATTTGCATCTCGGGCGAGGATCCAACCCGAGTCGATTCGCCTAGCTGGGCTGAACCGTTCCGCCGCGCAGTGCAAAATAGTGAATCCGTTGAGATCTTGATCAATGAGGGCGAGACCATCCAGCGCAAACTCGCAGTGAGGGTGCCGAAGTTGAAGAATCGCAAGGACCAGCCTGACGCCGATTCCCAAGCGCTCCTTTGCATGACGAGAATTTCTGCTAACGAATTGGAAGAAATGCCACAAGGGATTGCTCGGTCGATTGCCATGATGCGTGGTGCGGAGATGGTCGTGAGGTACTCGACTCAAGGAGTGCCTGTAATCGGCCCTGACTTTGTTGCGGTTTTGCAAGCCGGAACTATCTTGGGCGCCTCGGCTGAAGATGTAGCGCTCGAGTCGTTCTTACGTGATTCCGAGCCCCCTGCCCATGACAGATGGGATTCAAGTTCACAAAAACTTGTTGACAAATATCGGGGCGGGAGCAAAGTTCTAACAGATTTTCTAAATCGTGTTGCTAGCACAGTAAAAGATCTACTCGGTACCAAGTCCTCTTCCAAAGACGAGCCAAAAAAACTAGCCGAACTTCTCGGAAAGAAGAAACAAGGTGGCGGTAGGGAAAAACGTGTTGAGAGATTCCAAATGGTTAATTCAGAGATTGACCGCTCGAAGCGAGACCAGATCGTAGCCAAAATGACCTTTAAAAGGAACAGTGGTGATGGTAAATGGAAGGCTATCGCAACAGTCGTGCTGTTGGAAGAGACGGGTAAAAGGAGCCCCCTGCTGCTCGACGAGCAATCGCTCATCATTGAATCTATTAAACCCGTTGTGAGTGAGTTCGAAGATGTTGAGAATGGTGGCAGCCGTTGTGTTTTGACCATTCCACCTGGATGTCCAGAAATAACCATCTCGATAACCGCCCTAGTTGCAGGTTCAAAAATCGCTCGAATGGCGATGGCTAGCGCACGGGTTGAGTATTTTGATCAAAGTAAGGAGATCTCATGATTCAGGGACATCCCGCTTACACAGCCCTAGGCGGTTTGACGGTAGTTGCCGCAGGTACGAAAAAGTTTCTTAGATTTGTCAATCAAGCCGAATGGATTGAGGCGGCAGAGCTGGACTCCGAAAACACGAAAATCTGGGGTGAGGACAAATGGGACTTTACGGGACGTGACGATATCTCCGATATTCGATTCACGCTTAGCTACAAAGTGGCTGGAAGTGATGTCTTCTCCGCGTACAGTAAATTGGGAGTTGAAGATCTAGAATTTGGCGTTCGTGTGTGGAACAAGGAAACCAGACGGCGCACGTGGCACCGCGGCACGCTGGCGTTGACGAAAGACAAAGTACTCGAAGCAAAATTTGACTCGAATCTTGATCTTCAGTTGACGCTTGCCAAGTTTTCTGGTCAAATTGAAATTCAGCCCCTCGTTGTTTCCAAAGCGGATGTATTAACGGACCACAATCGGCTCGTCCCGATACGGCGTGGCTCCATACTGGGTTGGTCGGACCCCATTGTTATTGATCTTGACAAGACGTATACGGGGATTGGAGCAATATTTGAAATCAGATGGAAATCCTTCTCCGAGGACCCAGTTTTGACTGATTCGTTCTTCTCCGCAGCATGGTCTAGCAATCCGGTTCTTTACTTGAACGAGGACCACGAAGAACTTAAGACGGTTTTGATGTCGGAGGCAACGCGGGGACCTGCGGCAAGACTACGAGACGTGGTGAATAGCCTCGTTGCTCACCAAGTTGTCAGTTCTGCCTTAACAGCCGCACTTGCTGAGATCTTCCAATTAAGCAAAAACCAGGACCCCTCGGCAATATTGGAGAACTTGTCCCCGCAAAATGAAGCGGTCTTGAGACAGTGGGGCTGGATGCTTTGTCAAAGGAGCGAAGTAACACGCCTTGACGATATTGTTGCCGACCTCGTGGAGGAGATTGAATCGCCCATGGGTGAAATTATTGTGGATGCAATGGTTGTTCGAATCCAGCAGGAATTTCGGACCGAAAAGGCAGTTCTTAACCTTGTTGGAGAAATTGCAGGAGGGCAAGATGTCAAATAAGACTGTAAAACGGTTGCCAACGTGGCAGTCGTGGACACCCACTCGCCTCGCCTCTGCACTAAATTCGGGTACGAAAATCGATTACGAAGATTATCCAACTTCCGTGAAAATTAGCGTCGATTTTGAGAAGGAAATTGGAAGCAACGTAGACCCCTCGGTCGAAGCGGCACTAGCCATTGCAATCCACGAGGCAATCGCTCCGGTAAAGAGTCAAAGCCCAGAAATTGTCAAAGACAATGGATTTTGGATGTGGTTTGGTCTTGAAATATGCAGAGAACAAATGATAGATCGTTGGTGCGGTGGCCGCAATGAAGACGGCAACATTCGCAACGAGCGGAGGGCCTCTTATTTCCTCTCAGGGGATTCACTGGTTAAACAATCTCGATGCGGAGTCCGACGACTTTGGGTGGCCGCTGAAATTTCGAAGCGATGCGACGGCGATTATCGGCACACGCAAGCCTTGCTTGAAATTCGTGACGTGTTTACTGGGATAGTTGAGCGAATGGCAGGCTTGGACGCGGAACTTGCTGTCGAACTGATGCTGCACCTCAAGAAATTGACGACGGAGGACTTAAGGCGAGAGGTACTCCGGAATACATCCGTTGTGCTATCCACCGTTGCCGTCGAAACACTTGATCGCAAGCAAAAGGCCGATCTTGTTGAGCTCGTCGTGCAAGACGTAACCGCGAAAGTCCCTGGCTCATAGATTTCCGTTTCTACTAAAATTGTTTTCGAGGGCCTTGATGGGAGATCAATGACTCCGAGAAGTGTGGCAACACTTAAGGGTTTGTGACAGAGAGCGATTAGCGTTGAGCCAATGAGGAACGGTACTGACGATGTACGAGACGGTCAAGTTCCCGTCCTCGACACTTTGAAGGAAGTCGAGAAGGCTTGGTGGACTGACGAAATTAGAGACTTCCGGGCTCGAATCGTCCAACCGCCAAGTCACTATGTTCGAAATGCATTTGCTGAAATGGGTCTCACGGCTGATCGACTCGACGCGAATATGGATAGCGCAATCATTCAGATAAGGGAACTTTCGTACTCCAAATACCTCCAAGATGAAGCAAAGTTTCATGCCGAGGTATTTAAACGCCTCACGGAGACACGTGAAATTCCAAGTGCCATCATGTCCGCCATCGTCAAACCGTTGGTCGGTGATAAAGGTTTTCCTCAACTATCCGAACGAGACTTGGTCGCGAAACTGAGCGACGTTGCGGGTGAATTTGTAGGTCGAATTTTCCCCTATGTTTACCAGCTGTGTTTGAGTACTACGCAATCTCGACGCACTCGAGCTGGAAAAGAATTTGAAATTGTCATTGAGCAGATCATGGCTGTTTACAATTACTTATTCGAAGCACAGAGCACCATCGGAGCAGCTAGGTTTCAAGAGCTCGATCTAGCAAAGGCTGTGGATTTTCTCGTTCCCAGCACTGACGCATACGAAAGTAATCGACCAAAGTGTGCGGTGATAACGGCGAAAACAACTCTCCGCGAACGATGGCAGCAAGTTGCAGAAGAATTACAGAGGACTAGTGTGCCAGCTATTTATCTCCTCACCCTTGACGATGGACTTTCCGAAGCCGTTGTACAGCGACTCATTCGCTACAACATCACGTTGGTCCTTCTGGAAAGTGAAAAAGAGGCCAAGTTTTCCAACATTGACCAAGTGCTTTCCTTCAAGTCATTTTTTTCCCACGATCTACCTCACGTTCTCTCCTACTGGAAGGATGAAAACTAGTGAACAAGAATTTAAAATTTACGTTTATTGACCTGTTCGCGGGTATCGGTGGCATGCGAATCCCTTTCTCGGAGCTCGGTGGTAAATGTGTCTTTACTTCGGAAATCGATGTGAAAGCTGCTGCCACCTATGCGGAGAACTTTGGGGAAAATCCCGCTGGCGATATTTGCTTCATCCAGGAAGATGACGTTCCGCCCCACGACCTTCTACTTGCAGGTTTCCCCTGCCAGCCTTTCTCTAACGCTGGATTAAAGAAAGGTTTCACCGACGCGACTCGTGGGACCATGTTTTTTGAAATTGAGAGGATGGTTTCGCATCATCGTCCGTCGGCCCTGCTACTTGAAAATGTCAAGGGTTTGGTCTCGCACGATAAAGGTAAAACGATGCGCGTCATTGAGCAGAGACTTGACGACCTTGGTTACTGGGTGCATAAAAAGGTTCTCAACGCCCGAGATTTTGGTTTACCGCAGAACCGCGAACGAATCTATATAGTGTGCCTTCGTAAGGATCTATTCGGTCCTAAAGATTTTTCCTTCCCAGAACCAACAAATTTTCCGACTCGGCTAGGAAGGATCCTCGAACGTAGGGTTGACCCGAAATTCACAATTTCTGACAAGCTATGGGAAGGGCACCAAAGACGCCGGAGAGAGCATGCTGCAAAGGGGAATGGGTTTGGTTATTCACTATTCACCAGAGATTCCGCTTATACGAGTACTATCTCTGCCCGCTATTACAAAGACGGTTCTGAAATATTAATTTCCCAAGGTCCTGATTCACAAGGTCGCAAGCGCAATCCAAGAAAATTAACTCCGCGCGAGGCGGCGCGACTCCAAGGTTTCCCTGACACATTCATATTGAATCCAAGTAATGTTCAGGCCTATAAGCAATTCGGGAATGCTGTCGCGGTGGCCGTGGTCAGGGCAATTGCTGAGAAACTTGTGCCGCTAATTGCAGGTGTACACCGCAAAAAGTAAATCTTTTGAGTGAACCATTCGATCTACTGCAAAACAATAGGTGGAGAAGCGTAGTTCGGTAATGTAAAGGCGTTGGTACCACTAGACCCTGAGAACACCGTTAGGACTCGCTCAACGATTCAGGTTGGGTGGGGTTAAAACCTCACCGAAGGTCACACCGGAAACCAAAACTTCAGCAGTCCCCTACGTTTCGAGTCGGCTGGGCACCACGATGATGACTTCTAGCAAGAATTGGCTCCACTAGCCTTTCTCGACATTAGCTTCACGAGAGGCATTGCTAGAAAAGCGAATTCTCGAACCAGCGGTCTGAAAGTTACAGCTGGACCAAACCACGAAAATGCAGCGAACGCTGTGACCAGTTTTCGTACTCGTCGAAGCTGGGAGCGGCGGGTGAAAAGAGAACGAAACCACTACGGGCACTGGCGCAGGCGGCTCTCACGGCCTCTTCGAAAGTATGGAAACTCAACGAGTTCCCGCTTCCGCAGAGTTCGGCGATTCTTTTTCCCGCTGGCCCGAAAGTAAAAAGGTGAGTTTCCGCCGAACGATTCGCTATCGCATCAACCAGCCCTTGGTAGTCAACGCCCCGATCAAAACCACCGACCAAGAGCGCTACCGGTGCGTCCCCGC
>JBAXBU010000124.1:0-7016 GCA_037141835.1 Armatimonadota bacterium
GTGATGCAATCTAATGCTCAATCCGGTGGATATATGGTCGATGGAGACCTTGAGAAAATCTTGCCACTTGTTCGCCAGGCGGTTGAGCTTGGGGCTGACATTATCAAGGCAGACCCTTGTGACGATGTTTCGCAGTATCACGAAGTTATTCGAATTGCGTGTGGCACGCCGGTCCTCGTTCGGGGCGGCGGAAGTGTCCCGGACGAGGTTATCTTGCAACGAACATTTGACCTCATGCAACAAGGAGCCAGTGGGATTGTTTACGGTCGAAATGTCATCCAGCACAAGAACCCAGCAGGAATGACAAAAGCCCTCATGAGCATTGTTCACCAAGGTGCTTCGGTTGATCTTGCGTCGAGACATTTGGCATGAAAACGATTCGGTTCGGAATTATTGGTTGCGGACTGATGGGGCGAGAATTTGCCAGCGCCGCAGCCCGGTGGAAACACTTAACCGGAATGACAGCAAAGCCAGAAATCGTTGCCGTTTCGGACGTTAATCCTTCGGCAATGGATTGGTTCGAGGCTCCGTTTTCGACCACCGACTATCGAGAGTTACTGGCAAGAAATGATGTCGATGCGGTCTATGTAGCCGTCCCCCATAATCTTCACGCTTCCATTTACATCGATGCTATCCAAGCAGGCAAGCATCTTTTCGCCGAGAAGCCGTTTGGGATTGACCTCGCAGCGGCGGATGAAATTATGGAGGTCATTGGCGACCACCCGGATGTTTTAGTTCGATGCTCGAGCGAGTTTCCATTCTTTCCGGGTGCCCAACGAATTGCGGCAATGGTTGCGTCAAACGCGTTTGGGAAGATTTTGGAGGTTCGGGCTGGCTTTTGCCATGCATCGGACATGGACCCTACCAAGCCAATCAATTGGAAGCGCCAAGTTGCGACGTGCGGGGAATACGGTTGCATGGGCGACCTTGGTTTGCACGTCCTTCACTTACCAATCCGCTTTGAATTTGATGTCAAAAATGTTCGTGCTTTCTTGTCAAAAATTGTCGAGGAGCGACCAGACGGCCGAGGCGGAATGGCACCCTGCGAGACGTGGGACAACGCCATTTTGGCGTGCGAAGCCCATGCTGGCTTTCCAATGATCCTAGAGACCAAACGGATCTCACCGGGAGATACAAACTCTTGGTATTTGAATATTTACGGAACTGCCAACAGTGCCGAATTTTCGACGCTTTCGCCCAAGACTTTGCGAACGATGCCTTATAAGCAAGGCGAGCCTCAGGCGTGGCACTCGGAAAGCCTTGGATATTCCTCGGCGTATCCGACCGTCACGGGATCCATTTTTGAATTTGGATTCTCGGATGCAATCCTTCAGATGTGGGCGTCGTTCGTCGACGAAGTCGCGGGCAATTCGCCCAAGTTTCGATGTGCAATGCCGGACGAAGCATTTGCAAGCCACCGCCTCTTTACCGCGGCTCTGGAGTCTCATCGAACTTCCCAGGTTGTTGAGGTTTCATGATTGTCGTCGCAGGGCACCTTTGCTTGGATATCATTCCTGCTTTGACAAGCGAGACGGAGATGCGCCCCGGAATTTTGGTAGAGGCCGGAAAAGCGCAGCTATCAACTGGTGGAGCGGTCTCCAACGTTGGAATCTCATTGCACAAACTTGGCGCAGATGTTCGGCTTGTCGGAAAGGTTGGGGATGACGCTTTTGGTCGGATCGTGCTGGACATTCTTTCGTCCGATGGTCTTGCAGATGGAATTGTGGTTGATACCATCGGCGATACATCTTATACAGTGGTCGTCAGTCCGCCGGGACATGATCGGACGTTTATTCACTGCCCAGGCACGAACGATACGTTTACTTCCGCCGACGTGCCCGATTCGGCACTCGCCGGGACTTCGCATTTGCATTTTGGCTATCCGCCCCTCATGGCCGCGATGAGCGCCAACGGCGGAGCAGAATTGGTTGCCTTGTTTTCCCGGGCCCGTTCCCTTGGCTTGACTACGTCGCTTGACATGAGTCTTCCTGATCCTGCTTCCAAGCAGGGTCAAGTTGGTTGGGAAGAGCTACTGGTGAATGTATTACCCTTCGTCGACCTTTTCATGCCGAGCGAAGATGAGTTGGCTTACATGCTTCCTTCAATCGGGACGGAAGTACCGGTTTTGGCGGCTCACTGTCTTACCCTTGGAGCAAAAGAAGTGGTCCTTAAGTGCGGCTCACTGGGGGTTTACGGCATCGGTCAAGATCGCGTTGGAAATTGGCAGCCTTGCTTTCCGGCAGAAGTGGTTGGCACGACTGGATCAGGCGATGCGACGATTGCCGGTTTCCTCTACGGTCGATCAATCGGACTTTCGTTTAGCAAGTGCCTTGAAGCTGGGTGCGCGGTTGGCGCTTGTTGCGTACAAGTCGCTGATGCGGTCAGTGGCATTCCCCGCTGGTCCGACGTCAAAAGCCAATTTCAACTTTCATAAGAACGCACCAACGACGAAAGACACCATGTCTTTTCGTGAGGCATAGAAATATTGCTATCGCAAGACGTAGAAACAACTAAGTGACAAAATCGGCGACCAAGAAACGAGTTGTGATCATCGGTGGTGGCTTTGGAGGCTTGTATACCGCTAAGGCTCTCGCCAGTAAGGATATCGATGTTCTCCTCATTGACAAGAAAAATCACCACACTTTCCAACCCCTCTTGTATCAAGTTGCAACCACCGTACTGTCGCCCAACCAAATAGCGTCTCCTTTAAGGCATATCTTGAGGCGAGCGAAAAATGTTGAAGTTCTGCTCGGTGAGGTAGTCGGTATTAACCGTGAAAATCGAACTATTCGGTTGAGTGATGATTCCGAAACGTCCTTTGACTTTTTAGTGGTGGCCGCCGGGGCGAGACACTCCTACTTTGGAAATGACAATTGGGAAGCAGACGCGCCCGGGCTCAAGACGGTCGAGGACGCAACCGAGATTCGGCGACGAATTCTGACCGCATTTGAGGATGCCGAACGCGACGCTTATCTGACTGGCGACGACACTCCCATCAATTTCGCCATCGTTGGCGGGGGACCAACCGGAGTTGAACTCGCAGGCGCCATTGCCGGAATTGCAAGACATGTTTTAGTGAACGACTTTCAAACCATAGACACCAACCGTGCCAGAGTGATGCTGTTTGAAGGAACTGATCGACTACTGGGGACCTTTGCACCAGATCTGTCGGTCAAGGCTGAAAAGCAACTTGTTGACCTCGGTGTCGAGGTCCACACGAACAGCCTGGTCACTTCGATTGAGCCAAACAGGATCAAGGTTGGAGATGATTGGATTCCGGTCAGAGTCACGCTATGGGCCACGGGTGTGGCGGCATCTCCGCTTGGACGGCTCCTCTCCGCCGACACCGATCGAGCTGGTCGAGTATTAGTTCGTCCTGACTTACGACTCTCGGACAACGACAACATATTCGTCATCGGAGACATGGCATCTTTAAAGGACACGAAGGGCCGAATCGTTCCCGGCTTAGGGTCTTCCGCAATGCAAATGGGGAAGGCGACAGCCAAGAATATTCTTCGACTGATTCGAGGTGAGGCGTCGGTTCCGTTTACCTATTTAGACAAGGGAAACATGGCCACGATTGGGCGCAACAAGGCCATTGCCGAAATCGGAAAGGTGCACTTGTCGGGCCTGATTGCCTGGCTTGCTTGGTGCTTCGTTCACGTAATGCTGATGATTGGATTCAAGAACAAAATTCTTGTTTTGTTTGAATGGGTTTGGAGTTACGTGTCCGGTCAAGGAAGCGTTCGGTTGATTACCGGAAGTAGTGAACCGAAGTAAGTTCGGTTGACCACCAAACTCACCCGGAATCTTCATCATATTCTCGGTCAGGTTAGTTTTTATTTTTGCTGTCTGGCAAAGCAAAAGCATAGAACCGATCGCCAATTTTGGTTCCTAGCTTGCCTCCGCCACCAGCCGCGATGACCACGAACTGCTTTCCATTGACCATGTAGGTGCTTGGCGTTGCGTAGCCGCCAGCCGGAAGTTGGTACTCCCACAGAAGCTTTCCATTTGACTTATCGTAGGCGTGGAACTTCTCATCCATGGTCGCGCCAATAAAGACCAGCCCACCAGCCGTAACAATCGTGCCGCCAAAATTTTGAGTTCCAGTTGGCGGAATTCCCTTTGCTTTCAACGCGGGATGCTCGCCAAAGGGAATTCGCCACGCAAACTCTCCGGTATTCAGATCGATGGCGGTGAGATTTCCCCACGGTGGCTTGACCGCCGGATAACCCTCTTTGTCGGTGAAGTATGTGTAGTTGTCCAGTTCAAATCCGCCGCTACTGTTCGGGTTCACTTTGCAGAGAAACGGGGCATTGTTCGTGTTGAGATAGAGATAGTTTGTTGTCGGATCAAACGAAGCTCCACTCCAAGTCGCTCCCCCGTGAAATCCTGGCGAAACCAAACTACCCTGGAGGCTTGGGGGAACATAAGGCAGACCAGCACGAGACTTCCGAAACACTTCCAGCGCATAGGCGTGAGCCTCGGGCGAGATGTTGGTCAAACTTTCTTCGGTAATGGTCACCGGAGACAGTGCTGGCGGCTTGACCGGGATTGGTTGGGTTGGCCAAACCTGTTCGCCGGGCAGGTCTGAGGGAGTGGTCGGAACCTCTTTGACGTCGTACAGTGGCTTGCCCGTCAACCGATCAAACAAAAAGACATATCCCGTCTTTGTCGGTTGAGCAACCGCATCGATTTTCTTGCCCTTTCGCATGATCGAACAAACCACGGGGGGACAAGGCAGATCGTGATCCCAAAGATCATGATGGGTGGTTTGGAAATGCCAGATTCGCTTACCGGTCATCGCATCTAGGGCAATCGTGCAGTTGGCGAACAAGTTCGTACCGTGTCGATCACTGCCGTAAAAGTCCGAAGCAGCCGATCCGATTCCCGCAAAAAGGATGCCGTTTTTGGTGTCAAGAGAGTAACCCGACCATGCGTTCGTTCCCGACCGATCCTTCCAGCCGTCCTTTGGCCAGGTTTCGTTGCCAAACTCGCCTTCGTGCGGCACAGTATGGAACCTCCAGGCTTGTTGACCAGTTCGGACATTGAATGCGCGGACATCGCCGGGGGCTCCGGGTTGATCCTCGGTGGTATGGAACGAGACATAAATCAGGTCTCGGTAAATGGCTGGCGCAGAAGTCGAACCATAGTTCTGGTTTTGGATGGCTTCACCCATTCCGGCTCGGAGGTCAACAATTCCGTTGGTGCCAAAAGTGGGGTCAGGGATGCCGGTCTTGGCATCCAAGCTCGTCAGTTTTCCTTTGGATGTAACAATGATCCGTCTAGCTCCGTTTGGCTTTTCGTCTGACCAATAACCGACTCCTCGGTTGACATTGGTTCCCTTAGGATCATATTCCCAGATTTGCTTTCCGTTGGCTGCGTTAAGCGCGACAACTTTGACTTTGGCCGTCGTGACAAACATTACGCCATCAATCACGATAGGCGTACATTCGATGGTCGAGCCCGGATGAGCATCACCAGTGCTAAAAGTCCAAGCAACTTGGAGGTCTTTGACCGATTTTCGATTGATCTGGGTGAGTTTTGAGTATCGAGTCGCACCCTTATCGTTGCCCACATTTTCCCAATTAACGTTGCCCGTTTGGTTCAATTGAGCCGTTGAAGGAGAAACCAGGATGAGGGCGGAAAGGGTCCCAAGCATTCGGCGATGTTACCTACTAAGCCGGGGGCTTTTCAGCTTGCAGTCGCCTTAGTAATGTCTCTGCGATTAAGGGATTCGCCCATTCGGGATAGGGAGAGACACAACTGACATTGATTTCACAAAGAACATAAGTATCGTTGCCGTCTTGGTCCTTTGGTCCAAGGAAAAAGTCTGCATCCCAAAGCAGGGGCAATTCTGCCGTGGAGATGTTTAAGCACTTTTGCATTTCACCAACCCATTTCGTTTCCATGAGATTCGCTAGGCGCTGAAACTCTGGTTCCTCGGGTGGAAAGTAGAGCCGAGGTCCCGGTTGAGGCGCTTCCTCAGGTTTTGAACTAGAATCTGAAGGATAAAGAGCGTTGATCACCTGATGACCAAAGCCGCCAACCCGCGTTTCGACCATGTAGACGCGGATGATGCCTTCCGTTAACCGAGGCTGATATGCCTGGTCGATCATTTTGCCACTTGCTTCAAAGTAGGGGCGCATTCGATTGACAACATCGTCAAACGTGACAATTTCCTCGATATGACCGCGCTGGGCATGGCGAAGTCGTACAGCTATTGCATCATCACCAAGTTCGACTTTCCAAATACCGCCGCCGCTGTGACCTCGAAGTTGTTTCAGCACGCGAGGTCCGCTTTGTAATCGCGAAGGTAGCTCAGTTTGAAGTTGTTCTGCCGAATAGTAAGAGGCGACATCGGTTCCCCAGCTCATATCCTTGGTATCAATCAGGACTTGCTTCGTGCCCATTTTGAGAATGATTTTCGGATTTGTGTTCACCAACACACCGGATTCAGCAACTTCAGCCAGAAGTTGGTCCAATTTGGAGCGGTTTCGGCCGCTTTCGATTGGATTAACCCAAACTTGAACTGCGTCGAGGATGAGCAATTGTCCTCTCACTTCTTCCAAAAAGTCATCGTTGTAAACGACAGCAATTGGTTGGATTCCGGCTGAACGCAAGGCGGTCGCAGCTTTTGCAAACCTGCTGGTGTTTAGGTCGGCGGTGTCACGAGCTTCTCGGTCACCATGCCACATTAGCCCTACTTTTGGTTTACCCATGTGGCGCTAGACTACCTTCGCGGAATCCCCATGTGATCTTAGGGGCAAAATGTTAGCTGGAGCCTCAGACGGGAATTGAACCCGTGACCTCTTCATTACCAATGAAGTGCTCTACCGCTGAGCTACTGAGGCATAGGAGTGAGTGAAAATTATACCACTTATATTAGTCAGCCGTCAGCCGTCAGCCGTCAGCCGTCAGCCGTCAGCCGAAAGCCGAAAGCCGAAAGCTGAGAGCCGTCAGCTGATAGCTGATAGCTGATAGCTGATAGCTGATAGCTGATAGCTGATAGCTGA
>JBAXBU010000125.1:0-6767 GCA_037141835.1 Armatimonadota bacterium
TTTGGAAACGATTTAGTCTCCGGGATACCCGTCGCGATTCAGAGGTGACCACAGTGACGTCAACGCAAAAGTTTAATGAAGATTCGAGAGTTAAAGTGCCGGCATTGGTCCACCTCTCTCGCCTCGGCTACGAATACCTCTCGATTGCCGACATCGATTGGGATACCCAGACAAACTTCGCAAGCTCGATTGTCTTGCAGCAGTTTCTCAAGCTAAATCCATCCGCTGATGATGCTCGGGCGGAACAGGAAATTAGGTCTCTGAAAGACCTACTTGATAATAATGACTCCGGGCGAAGCTTCTTTGAGCGCCTAACAAGTCAGGGAAATTATCGGTACATAGATTTTGATGATTTTACGAATAACGCGCTCAATATCGTCACTGAGTTGCCTTTTCGTAACGGTAACGAAGAATTTCGACCTGACATCACGGTATTGATCAACGGTATACCTATCGCAATCATTGAGGTAAAAATTCCAAACAACGAAAGGGGAATTGAAGCAGAAACAAAGCGCATGGATGTTCGATTCAGCCGAACTGCATACAAACGTTTCTTTAACATGCTTCAACTTGTATTGATGTCCAACAATATGGACTATAACGTCAACACCGCTCCTCCGATTGTCGGTTCCTTTTTGATGGCCTCCTGTGAAGGGGCACAGCGAAACGTCTGGCGTGAAGAAGAAAGCGAAATTTACCAAACGGTAAAGGATCTGAATGTCGACACCGAACAAATAATCCTCACTGACAACCACTTGCAGAATCTCAAGTACCAGAAGAATTATCAAGAAGCACTACGTCCGGATAATTACACAAACCAATTTCTAACTTCGATACTCACTCCTAAGCGTTTGAGATTTTTTCTTCAGTTTGGATTGCACTATGTTCGCGACTTTAAAGATGCAACAAAGTGGACGCAGCATGTGATTCGTTATCCTCAGTTTTTTGCCGCTCAGGCGGTGATTGCCAATAGGAATTCTGGCGCCAAACGAGGTATTGTTTGGCACACGCAAGGCAGCGGAAAAACAGCGCTAACCTACTATCTGACAAAAATGCTCTCAGAACGCTCTGCCCAGCAAGGGCGGGTGGCAAGATTCTATTTTGTTGTTGATCGCATCGATTTGCTTACTCAGGCAAAGTCCGAACTCGAAGCGCGCGGTCTGACGGTGAGTGTCGTTGAGGACCGTAAAGACTTCGTGTACAACTTCACTTCTCCAGCGCCCAGCGGGATGTACGGAGAGTTAGAGATTACCGTAGTCAATATTCAAAAGTTTGACGACGCGCCCATGGAGATCGGAGGCTACAACGTTGAGCAGGACCGTTACTTCTTCATTGATGAGGCGCACCGAAGTTGGAACCCGAAGGGCGAATTTCTGCATCTGCTCATCAATTCTGATCCCGAAGCTGGATACATTTGCTTGACTGGAACCCCACTCCTGGGTGAGGTCGCAACAAAGAAAGTATTTGGGCCCTATTTTCACAAATACTTTTACGATAAATCGATTGCGGATGGGTTCACGCTGCGGCTTTTTAGAGAGCATATTGAAGAGGTCAGAGCGGCAGAACTGAAACAAATCGTGGAGAAGCTGTCACATGATTTGCATGGCACTATGGATAGTCTTGAAGTTAGAAATAAAGTCCTTTCGCATCCGAGCTATGTCAAGGCCCTTGCAGCGTATGTTGCTGATGACTTCTCGACTAGCCGCACACTATTCAACGAAGCAACTATCGGCGCACTCTTAGTGGCTGACTCCTCGCAGCAAGCGAGAGGACTTTTTCAGGAGCTTGTTGAGAACCATCGAGAGTTGAGCGTAGGGCTTGTGCTTCACGATGAAGAGGAGCGAGGGGATGCTGTCAGAGCGTTCAAAGCTGGGTCGCTAGATATTTTGATCGTATTTAATATGCTCTTGACTGGTTTTGATAGCCCGAGATTGAAAAAACTCTATCTCGGACGAGTCGTTCGAAAGCACAACCTGCTCCAAGCTTTGACGAGAGTGAACCGTCCCTTTCGAGACTTCAAGTTCGGGTATGTCGTTGATTTCGCGGATATTTCAGAAGAGTTCGAGAAGACAACGGAGATGTATTGGGCTGAATTGCGAGATGAATTGGGTGATGATTCCGTTCTTGACATTTACTTTGTAACACCAGAAGAAGTCGAACAGAACGTCGAGCTGATGCAATCCATATTTTTTGCCTTTGAAACCGAAATCGAGGCTATCTTCTCGCACCAGATTAATGAACTTTCAGATTCCGAGGAGTTGCTCGAGATGATTCGAGTTTTACGAGGGGCTCGTGAATTTATGCGCTGTTCTGAAGACTCTGTACGGAGGTACGGTGCTATCGGTTGGCATCCCGCCAAGGTAGGGAGACTTCTGTCTCTTGTTGAGCGAAGGCAAAAACTTCTTACCTTTCTTTCGGGTCGGGCAGAGATAGTTGACAATGCTGGAATTTTTGACATTGAGCTTTCCGATTTCGACTTTGTGTTTGAGAAGGTGGATGCGCAAGAGCTTGTGCTCAAGGATGAATTTGTCTCTCTAAATGACGAGATTCGGGCTGCGCTGGAATCAAATTTTGATCGAGAAGATGCACAGTTTGTATTGGCTTATGAGTCTGTACAGAGTTTGTTTCGCGACTTACACGCTGCAAATAGTCAAGAAGCTTTGAGAAATTTGGTATCTCAGGGGAAAGAGATTCTCGTCAGTGTCAAGTCGCTTAACGCTCGAAACGAATTACTGCGTCAAAAGTATTCTGGTGACGGGGCTTATGTAAGGATACATAAGCGCACCATGGAGGCCGCATCGAGGCTTCGCGAAGATCAGGTTTACGACGTCCTTCAGCAAGTTCGTTCTGGAATTAATGCTTACTTAGAACAGAATAAGAATTTGCAAACAGCCGAGGGTTTTCTCAGGCGAATAATTGAAAAAGAGGCGCTGGTTGCCTTGGATTCGAAGAACCCTGAGCTCGCCAGGGTGCTGGACTCTGTCCTGACAAATAACTTAATGAACGAATATTTTGGGTAGAGGCTATGGATCAACTGTTAGAAATTGAAATCAAGACCAAAGCGCTCATCGATCATTTGAAAACAGTTTGCGCAAATTTCGGGCTTGGAAATGATGGCAATGAATTTAAAATCATCGTTCAGTGCTTCATCTATAAATACATTGTTGATCAGTATCTTGGAGAAATGACTGGTATGATGGGGCTTGGTAGCGCTTCGGAATGCGAGGCACGCCTTAGAGAATTGTCAAGCGAAGAGATTGAGTCGCTACATCGTCGTCTTCCTCCTGGCTGCGCTCGACTGGGCAAAGGGGAGCTTCTTTCCGAGCTGTATAGCGAAATGAATTTGCCACGTTTTGCCATGAAGGTCGACCGTACGTTCGAAAGAATCGCAAGTCGCAACTTAGACGTGTTCTCGGTTGAGACCGTGGGCGGAAGTAAAATTCAACTTTTCGAACCTATCTCACAGTACGTTCTCAATGAAGATCAGCGGGATGGTTTCTGTCGAGCTCTCATTTCTCGGCTCATCTCTGCACCGCTTAATCACCTAGGTGCCGGTCGGTTTGATTTCTTTTCAACAATCTTTGAGTACATGATTGAGGACTACAACAAAGACGGAGGCGGTACATACGCTGAGTACTACACACCTCAAAAGGTGGCCAGAACAATGGCTCGAATCTTGGTAGGAAATTCTCACTTGACCAGCGTTGCATGCTACGACCCATCAGCTGGCTCCGGCACTTTGCTGATGAATCTCGCGCATGTGATCGGTGTAGGAAAGTGCTCGATTTATTCTCAAGACCTATCTCAAAAATCAACAACGCTGCTCAGGGCAAATCTTGTACTCAATGAGCTTGTGTCGTCGATCGGAAATATAGTCAACGGAAATACTCTGACCTTCCCTGCTCATACAGCAAAAGCATTTGACTTAATCGTCTCGAATCCACCATTCAAATTGGATTTCTCTGCTGATAGAACTGCTTTATCTGGGGACACTCACCGGGCCAGGTTTTTTGCAGGTGTTCCAACGGTGCCCAAGAAAAAACCTGAGGGCATGGCTATATACCTACTTTTCATTCAGCATATTTTGTATTCCTTGAAAGATAACGGTCGTGCGGCAATTGTTGTACCGACAGGCTTTCTAACTTCATCAGATTCGATCGAAATGAAAATCAAGTCACATCTTGTGGAGACCAACCGGCTCCGCGGGATTTTGGCAATGCCTAGCAACATCTTTGCCAACACAGGGACGAATGTCAGCATCATATTTATCGGCCATGCTGATGACGAAAAGGTTCTTCTTGTAGATGCAACTGGATGTGGCGTGACAGCCAAAGAGGGTAAAAATAAGAAGACTTATCTGACCCAGCTCGATGAAGACAAAATTGTCTCGACTTTTCTTGAAATGAGAGAATCTGAGTCTTTCTCGGTTCTGGTGAGCCTAGAAGAAATTGCTTCAAAGGGTATGGTGCTTAGTCCCGGACATTATTTTAAAGTTGCTTTGAATCTGCCTCATGATTCGGCAGCTGGTGCGCGCGCTGAATTGAACTCCATCATCACCTCAATCGAAGGTCTCGTCGAGGAAGACATTGCCCAGGGTCAACAACTTATGGAAGTCCTCAGGAGTCTTAAGAATGAGGTTGCTGAGTGAAGCTTGGTGACATTTCGGTCCTGAACGCGACAAATATCGACACATCGACGCGCTCCTCGAATGCTTGGAGATATCTCGAAACTTCGGAACTCAAACGTAATCGAATAGGGGAGTATCGATTACTCGACGGTTCGAGTGAAACGTGGCCTTCGCGTGCGAAACGTCTTGTTCAGCCGGGAACGATAGTCTTCTCAGCAGTTCGACCAGACCAAGAGCATCATGGGATCATCTCCGACGGCAATCAGCTCGTGGTTTCTACAGGATTCGCAACAATTGACATCAAGGATGATAGGTATTCAAACTGGTTTGTTTATGCATACCTCAGCCATCCAAACGTAACGAAGTATTTGCACAATCTCGCTTCACTCAGCGCTTCTGCGTATCCAACTTTGAGTTTTGATGACCTAGCAGGATTGCCAATCCCCGATATTGCTGAAAGAGATGCGGAGAATATCGCTCAAGGCTTCAGGTGTATCCATGACGCCTTAAGCACCAAGCTTGAAATGAAAAGAAAGCTCTTGAGACTATTGGAGTTACGGTTCCTACAGGATTTCGGCCATCGACAAATTGTTGGTCAAGGCGTTCGAGCTGACATAGGCGAGCAAATTGCAAACTTTGGATCCGTCTCTTTTATGGAGTTCATAAAGCCGGGAATTTCACACTTTGCGGGCTCCAGAGAATACGCCGCAACGGCTGATATCGGAGACCTTGAGATTTCACCCGCCCTACCAAGAGTTACCTTTGATTCGAAGGAGAGCAGAGCGGACATGCAGCCGCAGGATTTAAGTTTGTGGATCGCTAAGATGAAGAACACTCGAAAAAGGCTTTTCTATTTAAATAACGCTAGTTCGAACGACAACATTGAGATTCTGTCGACTGGAATGCAAGGATTCCAAGTCGAACCTGAATGGTTTTCCTTTCTTTTTAGTTCAATCTTTTCAACCGTTTTTGAGTCTCAGAAGAACCTGCTTGCTACAGGTGCTACTCAGGAGGCGGTCAACTTGGCTGATTTGGCAGGTATTCCTTTTGTCCTTCCCGACTTGAAGGTTGTCAAAGAGCATCAGAGATTTGCCATGCCGATAATTAGCAAGTTGAAGTTGATGGAACAGCAAGCCCGGAGCATCGAACAGCTAATTCCTCGCTTTCTGAACTATCACTTCTCATAAGTGAATCGCGCCGGGTCCTATTTGTGACGCGTAGCTGAATGTTTGTATCGACTTCTGAGTACCAGAGGTCCTGGCTGGGTCAGGACAGGGTCGCTCAGGAGGTCGAATTCCACCTCTAGAAACCAGCCTGTGTCATTCCAGTTGGCTCCCGCACCATCGAAATCGGGCTTCGGGGTGATAACGGCACGGCGTTTTACAACCCCGATGGCCTGAATTCGCGACTTGGCGAAAGAAAACACGTCGTCGCCGGGACTTGCTTGCTCCATTGTGTCGTAAAAGTAGTTGCGGTGGCCCTTCGCCTTGGTTTGAGGCGACCACAGGAACCCACCGTGAACTTCATGTTCGAAGGTTTGGTTGTGGCTAACCCACCAATAACGCATAGAACGGATCTTAAGTCGCTCGCATTGACTGGTGTGAGGTCAAAGGCGCTGCAATGAGAACACATTTCGGGCGCTTCGTGGGCGCTTCGACTCAAGATGGGCGCTTCTGGGCGCTTCAAATTGGAGTTTCGTGGAATCTGGGGAGTAATCGTGAAAACTCTCAATCCCCTTTAAATACAGCAGGAAGTGCCGTTTGGCTTGAGAGCGGGCGACGGGAATCGAACCCGCGTTCTCAGCTTGGGAAGCTGATGTTCTGCCGCTGAACTACGCCCGCGAACGAACTCCATTCTATGCCCCTGCGGAACAGGCCTCGGAGGCCGGTGCGTGGGGGGATTGTGGCCGAGGTCGGCGGGAGGCTTTTGGCCATGGAGTATCGTGGCTGCGTCATGGTGCTCTCGGACCGATCAATCAAAGAAGCCCTCGCCACTGGGCGAATCGGTATTGAACCTCTCGGGGAAGGCTGTATTCAGCCTTCGTCGGTGGACCTCCACGTGGACCAACTCTTCCGCGCCTTCCGTAATTATTCCCGCCGCGTCATTGACGTGAAGGACGACCTTTCTGACTTAACCGAAA
>JBAXBU010000126.1:0-6759 GCA_037141835.1 Armatimonadota bacterium
ATCTAATCCATTCCTGAAACAGATCATTTGGAAGGACCAATTCCTTCACGCGTTTTCCTATTCGCAACTGATCCTCATGGTTGTTGCCTTACTGGTGGGAGTCGGGACGATTGCAAATGACAACCGTTCCAATGCCTTGCTGGTTTATCTCAGCAAGCCTTGTTCGCGGTTTGATTATGTCTTCGGCAAATGGCTCGGAATATTCCTACTCATCACCGGCGTCTCGCTAGTGCCGATGATGATTTTCTACCTCTATGGCTTCATGAGCTTCCAAGACTATGGGTTCTGGACTCAAGCTCCATGGCTATTTTTGAAACTAATCTTTGTTTCCGTCGCCAGCGGTGCGATACACGCTTCCCTTTCGATCGGAGTAAGTTCGCTGTTTAATCAGGGGCGGCTCGCAAGTGCAACCTACGCTGGACTTTATTTCTTGTCCTATATCTTCACCCAGATCATTGCCGCAGTCAACACAACTGCGGTCTTCAACGGCACGAAAGCCCCAGGTTTTGTAAGAAACCTCTTCTACTGCTCGGTGGATGGTCTCCAGATTGGCTTAGCCAAAGTGATCATCGGAACGAATGGCTCGCCAATCCTGCCAGGAATGGGAATGGCTGGTGGAAACGGAAGAAGAGGCGGAAATCAACCAGCGTTTAATGCGGAGGACATCATCATTCATGCCCCAAACCTGACAATGATTATTCCTATTTTTGTGTTTGTTGTTGCCACCGGATTCTTGGTTGCTTGGAGCCGAATCAAAGCCGTGGAGGTCGTCTGATGATTGAAATCACGAACGCTTCTCGCTGGTACGGACGAATCATTGGCGTCAATGATGTTACATGTACCATCGGACCGGGAATTACCGCACTGTTGGGAATGAACGGGGCCGGCAAGAGCACTTTGCTCAGACTGATTACTGGTCAGCTTCAGCCAACAACTGGCGATGTCAAAGTGTTTGGGCAGCAACCGTTTGCGAACCCCGAAGTGTTTAAGCACATTGGCTACTGCCCAGAAATTGATAACTTCTACGAGTACATGAGCGGACGCGAGTTTGTGAAGTACATGGCACGACTCAGCGGAATGTCGGCAAGTGAAGCCAAAACGAAAACCAACGAAATGATCACGATGGTTGGCATGAGTGATCGCGCCGACCGAAAGATCAAAGGTTATTCAAAGGGTATGCGCCAACGAATCAAGCTTGCCCAAGCAATGGTTCACAACCCGGATATCATCTTGCTCGACGAACCGCTCAACGGTTTAGACCCGGTAGGACGGCATGAGTTTCTTGGCGTCCTTGGTCACTTGGCTTCGATCGGAAAGACGATTTTGGTCAGCTCGCACATTTTGTACGAGGTTGAACAGATGACTCACTCAATTTTGCTTCTCCATCGCGGCCGATTGCTTGCAACCGGAGACCTTGGAGTGATCCGAGACCTTATTGACAAGTATCCGCACAAAGTACGCATCGAGACAACCGAGCCAAGAAAAGTAGCCGCAAGGCTTACCGAAATGGCGAACGTTGTCAGTGCGAAAATCGATGAAAAGAACTTGGAGATCGAGCTTGAAGTGCGCGACCCCAACGTCTTTTATGCTTCTCTTTCCGCCTTAGTGTTAGAACAAAACATGCCTATTCTCAGCTTTAGCAGCCCCGACAACAACTTGGAATCTGTATTCCAATACTTGGTGGAAGGATGATCGTACCGTTTCAGTTTCTCCTCAAAGATGCTTTGCGATTTCGCAAGATGATCGTTTGGATCCTTCTGTCCATTTGTGCGTTCGCCTTGGCAATGGCATGGCACCAATTGAATTTTGGTAGCACTGCCAAAATAACTCCGACTGACCGTTACATCAATGTGGTTAACCTGCTGGTATTCCGATTACTACCATTGGCGTCGGCGATCTATTCGACCATGATCTTGAGTCAAGAAGTCGAGCAAAAGACAATTGTATATTTGCTCACTCGCCCAATTGAACGCTGGAAACTTCTGATTGGAAGATGGGGTGCCACGGTTGCTGCCGTCATCATCATTTCCCTTTTGGGCATGGTTACCACGATCTTGGGTTCCGGAGGATTCTCCGCTGTAAAGATTTCGTTCTTGCACGATATCTTTGCCATCATCCTTGGCGCCGCGGCTTACGGATCGCTCTTCTTATTTGTGAGTCTGATCTTCAATCGGGCGCTCATCATTTGCGTGCTCTTCGCGTTTGGGTGGGAAAGCTCAGTTCCGAACCTGGCAACCGGTTTGCAGAAACTCTCGATCTTGGCTCACATGCAAGCGATTGCTCAACATCCCGATAGCGAAGGCGGTAAGAAGTTCCTTGAAGGTATCTCAGGTGTCCTGGGCACCAACACCCTCAATCCAACATCATCGGTCTTTGCGTTAATCGTATTCTCGGTGATTATGGTCGGTCTGAGTGCTTATTGGTTCACGACGCACGAATATATTCCTCGTGAAGACTCAGAATAATTGCATCCTCGCTTTATTGCGAGGCGGTACCATGGTAAACCAGAGGCAGAGACGATAAATGGCAAGGTTTGAGATTTCCGACGACTATCTAAAGCGGTTCCTGGTGGACCTTTTGGAGACACCGAGCCCAACTGGCGACACCGAGTACGCAATTGGCTCCATTGAGAGCGAATTGATGAATCTTGGGATTCCGACATCACGGACGACCAAGGGTGCGCTTATTGCGCATCTTGATGGGCTCCGAGACAATGCACCAAAGGCTTTGACCGCCCACGTTGATACGCTTGGCTTCATGGTCAAAGAGATCAAGGCAAATGGTCGCTTGAAGCTCAAAGCGATTGGTGGAATCATGTGGCCGACCGTTGATAGCCAAACGGTCACGGTCAGTACACGCGACGGACGTCAAATTCGCGGTTCAATCGTACTCGAAAACGGTGCTGCTCACGTAAACCGTGAAGCCGGTAAAGTAGCACGGACTGGAGAGAATCTCGAAGTCCGCCTCGATGAAATTACGACGAAGGCAGAAGAAACCCGATTCCTTGGGGTTGAGGTTGGCGACTTCGTCTACCTCGACACCCGAACTGAAATCACACCTTCCGGGTTCATTCGGTCCCGATTCTTAGATGACAAGGCGTGCGTTGCATGCATCATCGCTGCCCTCGAAGCCCTCCAAAAGAGCCAATTGACTCCGGTACAAAGAACGACGATTCTATTCTCTAACTTTGAAGAAGTTGGACACGGTGGAATGGACGGGTTACCAACGGATCTCGCCGAGTATCTTGTACTGGATATGGCGTGCGTTGGCACCGGACAAAACGGGTCCGAGATGACATGCTCGATTTGTACTGCCGACGGCTCTGGACCGTACAGTAAAGGACTCAGTGATCGACTTAGGAACCTTGCTGATCGACGGGGAATTGACCTACGACCAGACATTTATACTTACTACGGTAGCGACGGAAGTGCCTATTGGCGCTCCGGAGGATCTGCCGAAGTTGCCTTGATTGGTCCTGGAGTGGACACTAGCCATGGCTATGAGCGAACTCATATTGATGCACTTCGCGACACCGCCCAGATGATCGCTGAATACCTTATCGACGAATAGTGATTGGGCTTCTTCGCGGTACGGTCGTCGAGATCGAAGGCAATCTCGTTCTCATTGAGGTCGCTGGCGTCGGCTATGAAGTCATCGTCGCGGATTCAGCATTAGGCAAGCTGAATCCAAAGGCAGAAGTGATGCTTTATACTCGGCAAATTTTCCGAGAAGATGGTGTCACTCTTTGCGGCTTCTTGGATAGAGGCGAACGAAGAGTGTTTGACTTACTACTAGAAGTCAAAGGCTGTGGCCCCCGTGTAGCGCAAGCGCTCATTGGCCAAGTTGGGGCCGATCTTGTCTCTACTTCGATTATCGCCAACGACGCCAAGACGCTTTCTCGGGCTACCGGCGTAGGTCAACGATTGGCTGAACGAATCATTTTGGAGCTTCGTCCTAAAATCGAGAAAGGTGCTTTCGTATTGTCTGGTGGAACGGCTGTTGTAGTCTCCAGTCCTGACCGTGATTTGGTAGAAGCACTGGCAACATTGGGCTATCGTCGTCCGGATGCCGAGCTTGCTGCCTCTAAGGTAGATATGAGCCTAGCCTTGGATGAACGGATTAAATTAGCGTTGCAGTTATTGAAGAAAGGATGATCATATTGGAGGTTTGGTAGACTAAAATCTACCAACGAATGCGAAACGACGCGATTGATCCCAACGAACTTCCAGGAGAAGGCGACGAGCTATCCCTTCGTCCTCGGTTTCTTCGTGAGTTTATTGGTCAGGATCAGTTAAAGGGCAACCTCAACGTATTCATTGAAGCGGCTCGACAAAGAAGCGAGCCGATGGATCACGTGCTACTGTACGGTCCTCCCGGATTGGGAAAAACCACGCTGGCTCACATTATTGCCAACGAGATGGGCGCTCCCATTCATGTAACGAGCGGACCTGCCATCGTCAAACCAGGCGACCTCGTTGGCATCTTAACCAATCTTGAGGAAGGTGCGGTGCTGTTCATCGACGAAATTCACCGCCTCGGACGGGTTGTTGAAGAGTACTTGTACCCCGCCATGGAAGACCGAAAGGTCGACATCATGATTGGGGAAGGTCCTGCGGCGCGATCAGTTCGAATGGAGGTTCCGGGATTTACGGTTGTTGGTGCGACAACCCGACAAGGGCTCCTTACTGGTCCACTTCGCGACCGCTTTGGCATCATCAGCCACTTTCAGTATTACGAGGAAAGGGCTCTTTTTGAGATTGTGAAGCGATCCTCGAACATCCTTGGTTACAACATTGCCGATGATGGTGCAGAAGAGATTGCCCGGCGTAGCCGAGGGACACCTCGAATAGCCAACCGATTGCTCCGTCGGGTTCGAGACTTTGCTCAAATAGATGACCTCGCTGAGATTCACCAACCAATCGTTCAAAAGGCTGCCCTTGCCCTGGAGATTGACCATATTGGACTAGACCGGGTGGACCGGACCATGCTAAAAGTGATCATTGAGCGGCATGGTGGTGGACCAGTGGGAGTCGAGACTATTGCCGCCAGTACGGGCGAAGATCGACAGACGATTGAGGATGTTTACGAACCGTACCTACTTCAGATTGGTTTGCTACAAAGAACACCACAAGGTCGATGTGTTACAGATTTTGCCTATAAACATTTACAAATAAGCCCGCCAATTCGTTAGGAAAACTCAATTGTTTGTACTTGGACTCCTCGGAATAGTGATTGTTCTATCCACTCTGTGGGATGGATTCGAAACGATCGTGATGACTCGAAGCGTCAGTCGAAACTGGCGACTTACTCGAGTGTTCTATTTCTTGGTCAGACGACAGTTCTATGGCTTAACGGCAAAAGTTAAGCATGAACGCTGGCGAAACACCCTTTTGATGGTCTATCCGCCGTTGTCGCTGATCGTCCTTTTTTCACTTTGGGGTGGGTTTATTATTCTGGGTTTTGCCCTCACCAATTACGGATTCAACGCTCAGCACACTTCAGGATCCCTTGACCCATTTTCGGCATGGTACTACAGCGGAGTCACCTTTCTCACCCTAGGATTTGGCGACATCGCCCCAGTTGGGATGCTTTCCAGAGTCCTTGCAGTGGCAGAGGCGGCTACCGGGCTGGTCTTCTTGGCAAGTGTGATTAGTTATCTCCCGGTCATGTACGGCGTGGTTCAGAAGCGGGAGTACCCCATTGTATTACTCGATAGTAAAGCTGGATCGGATCCTTCGGGATTTGAATTGATTCGGCGGCATGGAGAGGCAGAAACGATGCACATGCTCCCTGACTTATTGGAAAAGTACGAACAGTGGGGCGCAGAGATGTTGGAGGCCTACTTGTCGTACCCGCTCATCGCGTTCTATCGAAGCCAGCATGACACTCAGAATTGGATCAAGACGTCCGTGGCGATCATGGATGCTTGCGCCCTAATTGAAGCTTGTTGTGAAGCAAATGATGATCAGACCCGACAACTCAAGTTTCAAGCAAGGGCGACCTTTGCTTCGCTTCGGCATGTGGTCGTCGATTTGGCCTACATCATCAAAATGCCGCCAAAAGAAGACTGTACATTCAGACTGAGCCCAGAGGACTTTGAAATCATCCTTTCGGAACTGAGTGGATTCTCACCCCAGTTTAAAGGCGAATTTAAGTCCCTCTGCTCAATTCGCTCACTTTATGAGCCATATTGCGTTGCTCTCGGAGAAGGTCTCCTTATGGACCTCCCTAAGTGGCGAAACGCTGTACGCCAGCGCGACAATTGGGAAGTTGCGGCATGGGACGGCGCCCAACATATTGATGAGCCATAGACTCATTTGAGCAAAGGCAAAACAACGAGAGCAGCCAAGAGAGTTGCCCCGTTATGCAAAGCGTGGAGCATGATGTTGGAAACCAATGATTTGGTCTGGTAGCTCACGGCGCAAAGCATGAGCGCAACTGCCATGAGAACAGGAATTCCCAAGAGTCCTTGCGGATGAATCGAGGCGAAAATGAAGCTTGAAAGCAAAGCGCCATAGAGCGGCTTTTTGAACATTCGAGTGAATGCTGGGAACAGCAGTCCTCGGAAGAAGATTTCCTCCCATATTGGGGCAATGACGCAAGCCAAAAATCCAATTTTGAGGAGTTCCATCGGCTTCGGATTGTTCATCAGTTCTTCCGAAACAGGATGACCACCACCCGGCAGGAATTTTTGCAATCCCGCGGTTATCACAATAAACACAAGAAGGATAGGGATGTTCGCAAAGAATGCGGCGACGG
>JBAXBU010000127.1:0-6697 GCA_037141835.1 Armatimonadota bacterium
CCTGGCATTACCCTTCAAAATCCTGTTGGCAATTTCCTTTGTCATTCCTGGACCGGTATCGGCAACCTCAAATATATGATCGGTGCCTTCATATCGGTAAATTACGGTAACCGAACCGAAAGTATCGGTTTCATCGCTCGACTCAATTTTCTCATCCGGGATAACTTCGTATACTGCCTTGACCGAATTGCCAACCACGTTTTGAACGATTCTGAAGACAAAGAGATCGTCAAAATGAGTTTCTGGTGCCGAACTATCAATATCGTAATTGAGGGCAACATGCTTTGATCGGCTTTCACTCTCGAGGTACGCAGCTCCTTTTTGAATCGTATCTCCCATGCGACCGACCGTGACATTCGGCCGTAACTCCCTTCCCGCCGACATGTCGGAGATCAATCTTGAATAGCCGACGATTCGGTCAACTGACTTCTTTAAATCACCAACCATTGGATCAAGCGATGTTAGGTTCTCTTGGGCATCATTCGACAATGCTTGGTCAGCAAGACTTTCTTTCAGGCTATCAATTGCCATCTCTGAGAATGACAAGCTCGCATACAGGCTGGCGGCAAGATTGCCAATATCGTGGCTCACTTTTCCCATTCCGAGCAAAGTGGATGCTCGAGCCGATTCCTCACTCAATCGGTAGTTATGGTAAGCCATGGTTGCCACAGCAGCAATAGTATCAAGAACAGCTCCATCAGTTTCAGTAAATGGACCATCCGCTTTATTCAAGAGTTGGACGACCCCAATTGGATCTTCCTGTTCTATCATGAGGGGAGTAGCAACCATACTTCGAACAACGATTCCCGTAGCCTTTTCAAACGGATTGAGCTCAGATTCCGGACGCTCTGGAATCTCTCTCCGCATGGTTTTCTTTTGCTGAAACGCGGCTCCCGCCATGCCAAAATCATCGGCAATATCCTTCATCGGCAGTTTTGGCTCTACTTCTGGAGGCTCTACGTGTTGAAACACGAGCCGACTCGTGGCTGCGTCGTGAAGATAAATCGTTCCACCAGCAGCACCGACAGCTTCGACGGATATCTTGAGGACGCGCTTCAGTAAGTCATCAAACTCGCCGTGACTCGACAAAGTATGAGTTGCAAGCTGTACTGCACGGATAAGCCTTCCGTTAACGTCAATCAAGATACTAGTTTACTCCGTTAAGGAGACTTATCCAAATCGTCCAGAAATATATCCTTGAGTTTCGGGTTTTTGAGGGAAAAGGAAGATGTTGGACGTTGAATTCTCCTCAACAATTTGCCCCAGCATAAAGAACGCCGTTCGGTCGCTTGCCCTTTGCGCTTGCTGCATGTTGTGAGTAACAATGACAATTGTATATTCGCGTTTGAGTTCAAAAATGAGGTCTTCAATCCTCGAAGTAGCAATGGGGTCCAACGCAGAACAAGGCTCATCCATTAAGATGATCTTTGGATCAACCGCTAATGTCCTTGCGATGCAAAGCCGCTGTTGCTGACCGCCTGAAAGTTCAAGGGCGGAGTTTTTGAGTTTTTCTTTAACCTCGTCAAAGAGGGCCGCTTGCTTGAGCGATTTTTCAACGATTGAGTCGAGGTCACTTTTTGCCTTAACACCGTGGAGCTTTGGCCCATAAGTGATGTTGTCGTATATCGACATTGGGAATGGATTCGGTTTTTGAAAAACCATTCCTACATCCTTTCGCAAAGCTACCGGATCGACCTCTTTATCATAGATATTGATTCCGTCGATTGTAATGGTTCCATCAAGATGTGTTCCATCAATGAGGTCGTTCATTCGGTTCAAGCAACGAAGAAATGTTGACTTACCGCAGCCAGAAGGACCAATAAAGGCGGTTACCTTCTTTTCGGGAATAGTAATGCTGACTGACTTAAGTGCCTGAAAATTGCCGTAAAAAAAGTTAATATCTTTCGCGACGATTTTTGACCTTACCTGTATTTCTTCAGCTGATTCAGACATGAGTTTTCTTGCGACAAGGCCGGGCACGATAATGAATGGTGCCCCATATATGTTAGCTTTTTGTTAAGCCTCGTGTCACGGCATCAACCCCGGATTGAGTGCCCTTTGACGAAGAAAATGATCGGCAAGGATGATCGCGGCCATTGATTCGACGATCGGAACTGCTCGTGGCAATACGCATGGATCATGTCGCCCTCTCCCTGTTAAGGTGGTTTCTTCGTGGTTTGTATCAACCGTATCTTGGGGTCTAAGCACCGTAGCGGTTGGTTTGAAAGCTGAGTGAAAAATAATCGGCATTCCATTGCTGATTCCACCCTGGATGCCTCCTGAATTATTCGTGCGAGTGTAAACCGTGCGCTTTTCTCTTTGCTCGTCAACGGAATAGTAGTGGTCATTCACTTCGAGCCCAGTCTTGTCTGTCATCCCAAATCCGCCACCAAATTCGATGCCTTTGCAGGCGGGCAAAGATAAGACTGCCTTACCAAGATCTGCCTCTAGCTTGTCAAAAATAGGCTCGCCCCATCCAGCCGGAACTCCCTTTGCAACGCAGGTAATCACTCCTCCGACGGAATTTCCTTCCTTACGAATTCCTTCAATGTGGGCAATCATCTTCTCGGCAATAGATGGATCAGGGCAACGAATGATGTTTTGCTCAACCATTTCAAGCGTGACTTCTAGTGGATCGATAGGCGTTTCAATGTGGTGAACCTTTTTGACAAAAGCTACGACTTCGACACCAATAGTAGAGAGGAGCTTCTTTGCTATGGCGCCAGCGGCAACTCGGCCAACGGTCTCCCTTGCTGATGATCGTCCGCCGCCTTGCCAGGCGCGAATTCCGTATTTTTGGTCATATGCGTAATCGGCATGACTTGGACGATATTTGCTTTGCATTTCGTCGTAATCATTGCTTCGTTGGTCCTCATTCATCACCATGAGCGAAATTGGAGTGCCGAGCGTGAGTCCATCTTCACTGACCCCACTAAGAATTCTGATGGTATCCGACTCCTTTCTTTGGGTCACAATTTTGCTTTGACCGGGTCTTCGGCGGTCCAATTCGATTTGAATTTCCTCCGCGCTAATGGCAAGGCGAGGAGGACAACCATCAATCACTACTCCCAATCCACCACCATGAGATTCACCCCAAGTCGTTATTCGGAAGATTTGACCGATGCTGCTGGACATTGTGGAACCCAGTTTACAGCAAGAAATTGAGCATGAATCCCTAATTGGCAAAACCCCGCACGGCATTGCGCGTCTGGAATATCACAAGGAGATGAACATGAAAAACATCATCAAGATCGGAACCCTCGCCTTCATGGCAAGTGTTATCCTCGCCCCTACAACCGCGACAGCGCAAGACTGGAGGCGGGACAAGACTGCTAATGAGTGGAAAACAATCGCCACGATTAGCGGAGCAATTGGGTTGCTTGGTGCCCTCAACCATGACGACACGCTGACATTCGCTGGCGCCGCTGGAGCCCTCTACTCAACCTATCGATACGATCAAGACCGAAGGAGCCGAGACCGTTGCGACAACACGAGAGCGGAATACTTCGATCACGAATATTTCTATAGGGACGGACAACGATACGAGCGAAAAACGGTCTGGAGAAATGGTCAAAAATACTACCAGTTCGTCAGATGCGACGATTCAAGAGGAAACAATTCGTATCAGAATCGGAACGGCTATACGGATGAGCAATGGCGCAGAGAAGAGAAGAAGCGAATTGAGGAAGACCGTCGGTATCAAGACAAATTGAGGCGAGAAGAAGAACGCCGCCAAGACGAGTGGCGACGAGCCGAAAAGAAGCGAATTGATGAAGAGCGAAAATGCCAAGATGCTCGACGACGAGAACAAGAAAAATGGGATCGCGATCATCGCAATGATCGGAATCGTGACTATGATCGAAATCGCGATGGGCGAGATGACAGAAATGATCGTGACCATGACCGAAATCGCGGTCGAGGAAACCGGAGCGACTAACTCAACGGTAGAGAGAGTTCGTTCGGAAGTGACCTGAGAAAGAAATCTCAGGTCACTTTTTTATTGTCTTGAGCTCAAATGCGGATTCCAGTGAGAATCAGAAAATGTCATTTTATGCAGGTAAGTCCCGACATGAGCAAAAGAGCAATGAGTAGAGAACCATGGTTACCACTATCAAAGTAGCAGCTTTAATTGGCTTTATTTGTTGAGACTACACTCCACTATTCTCAGTGTCTCCCTTGTTCGGTACGGAAAGACGAGCACAGATCAGTGCGTTTTGACCCTTAAGGCAGGCAATTTTGAACTTGAGAGAAGACTTGCCATAAGTCTCGAAAAGTTGCGCGAAGGCGATGAGAATCCTAGGCTGGAGTATGGAAGATCGTAGGTAGCAAAATGAACAAAAGCATTATGAAGATATCGGCTCTCGCGTTCATCGCCAGCGCGATGATCATGCCGATGACGGTATCGGCCCAGACGGAAGCACAGAGGCGGAGCCAAACTCAAAACGAGTGGAGAAACATCGCAACCGTTAGTGGAGCATTAGCATTGTTAGGACTTCTGAAAAAGGACAATACGTTGACCTTTGCTGGAGCCGCAGGCACGTTGTATTCGCTTTATCGATACGATGAGGACTCAAAAAGTAAGGATCGATTGGCAAGAACCAGAGCCCAGTACTTCAGCCGAAGTGAATTCTATCGCGATGGCGTTCGCTACAACCGACGAGTTGTCACGAAAAACGGTCAAAAGTATTACCAGTTCTACAAGGCACCAAAGAGTCAACAAGACTGGAAGGCTCAGGGTTTACACGATAACCGGAACAACAGCCATAACAACCGGGACCACGATAATGATCGTGGAAACGACCGAGACAATGGCAAAGGGAAAGGGAAAGGGAAAGGGAAAGCAAAGAGCGGCAAAAGCCATGGCAAAGGTCATGGTAACGAAAAATCTAAAGGTCGCGGCGACAACTAGCCGAACATTTGCCCTTCATTCTGAGTAAGGATAGAGGGCTTTTCTAGTTTTCTTTGCCATGGGTCTTTTGGCGATGCAGTAATGGATTCCGACTCCTAGACGTCTTGAACCTTGGAAGGCGAAATGAAAAATAATATTTTGAAACTCGTAACCTTAGGTTTAGTAACCGGCGCCATGATCATGCCAATGACGATCAATGCCCAGAGCAAATCAAAGAAGGAAATTGCCAAACGTCAGAAGTCAAAAGCAGATTGGCAAAAGACCGCCAACATTGCTGGAGTGATAGGAATCTTAGGTCAGCTCAATAAAGATAAAACGGCATCGTATCTTGGAACCGGAGTCGCTTTGTACTCGATTTACCGAATGCAAGAAGATACCAAGAGTCAAAACCGCACCCGAAGGGATCGAGCAGCATTTTACAACCGAGATCACTATGTCAAAAATGGTGTTCGCTATGATCGCAAGACCGTGAAGAAGAATGGTCAAAAGTACTACACCTTCGTGAAGCATAGGGGGTAGGTACCGAGCATCCATTGATTTGTCGAACCAAGTCGTGCGTTCGACAAATCTGTAGCCTGGTACTCTGAATACATGACCGACTTCGCCAAAGCATGGCAATTGAGCCGACACCGATTCGCTGAATCAGTTTCCGATTTGAACCAAGAGCAACTCAATTTTCGGTTGCACCCAGACGTCTTAACTGCGGGCGAAATGGTACTTCATGTTGTTGGTGTCGAACTCTGGTTTGTCGCCCAATTGACCGGTTCTGAACTCAACGAGCAAGATTTGCGGTTAACCAAGGCTGCCGTTGATGGGGTTGTCAACGAAAACCCATTCCCATTTTCTGGTGAAGAAATAACCCCCGAAATGATTTCAGCTGCATTTGCTCGAGGGCAGGAAATTGTAAAGCCCCATATCGAAAATCCATCCCAAGAATTCTTAACCAAAGAGATTAAGAGTGCTTTGGGACCGATCATTACTGGAGAAGGCGCATTGGCTCGATTTGCCTTCCATCCAGCCTATCATCAAGGTCAGGTTCACCTTATCAGGACATCGCCCAGGTTTCCAGCTTAAAGGTTTCCTGCCTAGAAGTGAACGATGTCTACCAGACGGTGAAGGAAAGTCTGCCCCGCAGGATTGATTGCAAGTCCATTTGGCTGAGTTCCTAAGCCTCCATGAGGGCGGTAGGTCGTCAAAATGGTTTCACCAACCCGAGCAATATATGCCGATTCAACGTAAGTTCTGGTGTCAATTCTCGTCTCGAGAATTTCGACTCCATCTAGACGGGCGAGCCAATCGGGATCGAGAACCTGATCCGGACAAATTGCAAGCCTTTCCTCCCACGATAAACCAAATCCTTGGGTGATGCACTCTCGCCAATAGGGAGCCGCTACTCCACCTTGTCCCTCAACCAGAACAACCATTGGTTGCCCCATTCGGTCTCTAAGAAATTCTCGCCAACCTGATACGATTGGCAACCCTTCCTTACCAAATTTCACTCCATCGAATCGATCATCCTCAAACTTCAGGTTGCAGTCCTCAAAAGTTAAGGGAAGGTGAGAATGAATCTCCCATGAATTCTGTGCCCCACCATATTCACAATGAAAAACATAGGAACCCGGATCCAGTGAATCGAGGAATACATTCGCTATTTGGATCGGCCGTCCACAAGTGGAAGTAGGCTCTGCGATTCCTTCTTGAATGGGTCGCCCATTAAGAGTCTTCAGTGTCCAAATTGCACTACTACTGGCTTCCGCTCCGGCGTACCCTATGCGGATAAGAATAGGT
>JBAXBU010000128.1:0-6646 GCA_037141835.1 Armatimonadota bacterium
AGGGAACCAAGTCTTAACCGAGGATCCGGTGAAGAATCCCCCCAATCCGCCTATTCCTAGGCAAATCCCCAGAAAGAGGACGAACATGGATATTTCAGATACTTTCATAGGGCCTCAACGATCCTACTCCGATGCCTGGTCAGTTATGACCGTTTAGCTAAGATCGACGGCGAGATCAATCCTTACGGTTGGTTTCGATGCACGCGAACAAAATTCTTTCCAGACCGTTCTTCCAGCGTCCTTTTCAGTTCAGCCACGTTTTCGACCTGAGATTCAAACCGCAGCTTTTGATTCCCAGTAAAGATCACCATGTATTCCATTGGTACATCGTTCGGTTTGATATGTAAGGATCGCAGCTCATTTATGTCCGTCACATATCCTTCCACCCGTACACGTCCGTCTCGATTGATGGCAAACAGCTTTCCATTCCGAATCTCTAGCCGAGCTCCGAATCGGCGCCACAGAAAATTGATTGAAGCCCACGCCATCGTGCCCGTAAATATCGCCACAAACAGAAAAAATAGAATCCCCGCAGGCATCCTAATGAAAATTACGTTAAAGACTGCGATAGGGAAGATGACCGAGCAAGCAAGGCCAAAGTAGCTGAACCTGAGAAGTTCCATCGTGTTGTATCGGTAAACCAATGGTGGCATCGAAGGAGGGATTTCCATCTCAATTCCAAGGTTACTTTAACGGTCATCTAATTACAACTCGGTAGACTCATGCAATGACGCTCACCAGCATGTTTGCCTTCTCGCTCCTGATGAACCAAGAGCCTCCAAAAGCGGTCGTCGATCACGGAACCGAATGGATTGGCAAAGCCGCGAAGTCCGTCATCCTCAAAGATGAAGACGGAAACGACGTTGATCTGAGCAAGCAATACGGCAAAAAGCCAGTTGTCCTCGTGTTCTACCGTGCCATTTGGTGACCATTTTGCCACCGCCAGCTCGGAGAGCTTGGCAAATTATCGAAGGAACTAGAAGAGGGCAAGGCAACCGTTTACGCAATATCTTATGAACCAGCAGATAAGCTTAAAAAGATGCGCGAAGCCGAAAAGCTCGGGTCTCAATTTGTCTTCTTGTCGGACCCAGAAGGGAAGTTGGCTGCCCTTTATGCCGGCAAGTATCCGCAGGGTTATCTCAAACCTGCGACCATCGTGGTCGGCAAAAAAGGGAAGATCACCTTCGCAACTTCGCTGGACGATTATAAAGTAAGACCTGCAGCTGAGAATGTGCTCAAGTCTGTCAGGGAATTCAGCAAAAAATAGCCCCGGCAACGCTTTCCACTGCACTAGTTACGTGAATCATGAAATGAAGTAACGAGATCTTTGAAATAAGGTTGGGTGCAGTTTCGGTTTTTGCGTATTCAGCAGTCGAATTCGCACCTTATTCACTCGGCACAACCAAACCAACTTCGTCCTTCGAATAACAACCTGTCATCGAGCAAACGCTGGGAAGTGACTTGACGTTGAGCTCTATGCCCTGAACTCTGAGCCATGCCCCTTGGAGCTACATTTTTTGATCATTCCCGAATTTAGGTTCAATTCGATACCAAACCCAAAACTTTGATCACAATTGACTAACCCTAGTGCTCCTCCGACTAAAATCTCCTCCGAAGCTGGGAGGAGTGGCATTTTCATCTTTCCAAGATCAATCGAAACCGAAGATGAAAATGACGAGGTGGATGATTGCGTCCCTCGATGTCACCCATCTATTCCGCACTCCGTGGAGCTACATTTTTTGATCATTTCCGAATCTAGGTTCAATTCGTCACCAAACCAATTTCCCAACCCCCAACTCCAAAATCCCAACCATGTACCAAAATCAAAAAGTTCGCGTCCAAGTTAGCATGAGAAATAGTCTCTCAATTCGTGGTTTGTTTGGGGTTCTCCTCGTCTTAGCTTCAGTTTTAAACTTTGGGCAGCAGGGAAGTCCCGGCGGCGCAGCAGCTGGCGGTGGATTCGGCCAAGGCAATATCGGAGGAGCCGAAGAAGCATCCTATCCTCCTCAAAATATTGAAAGTGGCCAGGAAGGAACCCGTTGGGTATCTAATACCGCCATTCTGACCCAAGGCGATAAAGTTGAGTTTAAGGTTAAAGGAGTACCCGGTCAAACGATCTTAGCCACGGTCCGTAGTAGCGTCTTCGACCCTTCCCTAAAACTTTTGGATTCAAAAGGCAAAGTCGTCGTTGAGAACGACGATCAATACGAAGGGAACCAGTCACCGCTACTCATGTTTCAGTTCACCGATGACAAGGACTATAAACTCATCGTTCAAAACTATCGGTCCAATGGCGGCGGACAATTCAAACTCTATCTGCAAACCTTTTCCGCAACGGAACTTTCAGTTGGCGAAAACAAAAAGCCTCTGAAACTGTCAGACGGCGAACCAGGGCATGGCGGCAGTTTTGTCTACTTCCACTTTAAAGGCGAAGTTGGGAAGAATTACGCAATTCGAGAGCTCAATGCTTCGGTAAACGGTGGCGCTCGGAGGCTCCGGTCTCGCGGAATCATTGGCCCGACCGGAGTAAAGCGAACCGACTATTCCCTATATGAGCAGTTCGAGGGTTTTGGACCCCTTTTCGAAGTCAAAACTAAGGGCGACTTCTACATGGTCTACGATTCACCGCAACAAAGCGGATCCGCGTCAGCCAGACTAGACGTCGTCGAAGCAACGAAAGTTGAGAAAGTGAGTGCCCAGAAATTTGATCTCGGCGTAACTGGCCAACGCATTTTTAAGTTCGATGTTGCCAAAGAAGACATCATCAGAACCATTTCAAACTCATCAGAAAAAGTGAGCTATCACTACTTGGCGCAAGGAGCAGAAGACTCAAAGTCTGGCGAACGATCGAAAGTCGATATCCACGATTATGTTCCGACCATGTTTAATGACCGCGAACATATCCGGGTCTACGAAGACAAAGGCGAAGTTACGCTCATAGTCAGTAACGGTGCGTATGAGCCCACTTCAGTCTCATTTTCAAATGCAATGGACGTCCCAAAGTGGATTGACGACACATCTCAAACCGGCAACCTAAAGTTAGGAGAATCGAAATTTTTCACGATTGAAGCAAACAAGGGCGATATTCAAAGAATCAAAGGCAGTGCAATTGGATTTGAACTCACGTTTAAGCTAATTTCCATGAATGGGTCAGATACCGACTATATTGACCAACGGACTCACCTTCCTAGCGCAGAACTTCGATACACCGACAAAGCGAAGTACTTGGTCGAAGTAACTTCTCCATCCGGTGGCGGAAGCGGAACTTATTCATTGGCCCTCGAAGTGGCAAAACCCGAGCCCATCGAACTAGGAAAGGTTTTCGAATACCGCGACGGACCCGCAGTCGGGACCTATGCCTTAAAAGTCGAAAAAGGGGTCCGATATCAACTGCTTTCGCCTGAAAACCTGTCGTTCACCATCCTCGATGAAGTCGGTGACGAGATTCCAAATGTCGACGTTCCCTTTGGCAAGCAAACCGTTCAATGGTTTACGCCAACGAAAACCGGAACAATAAGGCTAAAAGTGGTTGGTGGACCTCAAGGCTTGAAGTTCAGAGTGGATAAGCACCTTCTCCCGGAGATAGGAGGCTAATTCTAAGGAGTTTTTGCTTGTTTTGGTGGCGGGGTCATGATCGTGGAAATCACGTGAATGACTCCGTTGCTCGTTTCAATGTCAGGGGTCAGAATCGAACGACCATTAATCGTCAACGGAGGGCCGAGCTTGACTTTGACAAGGACCAAATCGCCGGATTGCATCTTCAAGCTTCCATCCTTGAAGTCTTTGGAAAGTACTTTGCCGTTGAATATATGATAAGAAAGAGCCTTACGAAGAAGTACTTTGTTCCTCTTAAGCCCTTCCAAAGTAGCCGAAGGCATCTTGGCGAAAGCCGCATCGTTGGGAGCAAATACTGTCAGCGGACCTTCTGCCTTAAGGGTCTCGACCAGTCCGGCTTTAACAATCAAATTGGTAAAGGTCTTCAAACTTGGATCAAGGATCAACTTATCCATGATGTCCTTGTCTTCCCGTTGCACCAACCCAACCGTCGAAAGCCAACAAGCTAAGAACAAGCATATAACCTTCATCGGTCGTGTTTTGGTTTGGTTAAGAGGTGAGCTGATTTGAACCATGGTGACCCTTGACATTGTGCCACTTTATGAGGGATACTTTCTACTTGTCGAGTTTGTGTGTCGCAAGACCCGTGAGCAAGACCGCCATCATCCAAGAGGGCATGCAGTTTCGAAATCGATTTAAACACCGCACACCGAAACGAGTGAGCCCCTGTTTAGGGGTTTTTTAATGTCCAAAAGTGGATTGGCTGGCGTCAGAGAAAAAGCAAAATGCCTACAGTAAACCAACTAGTTAGAAAGGGAAGGAAGGTGCCAAAGACTAAATCAAAGAGTCCGGCACTGAAACAAAACCCATTTAAGCGAGGAGTATGTACCATCGTTCGAACGATGACTCCTAAGAAGCCGAACTCAGCACTTCGAAAGACTGCTCGTGTTCGATTGACCAACGGTATCGAAGTTACAGCCTATATTCCTGGCGAAGGCCACAACCTCCAAGAGCACTCTGTTGTTCTTATCCGAGGTGGTCGTGTTAAGGACCTTCCGGGTGTTCGATATCATATCATTCGTGGAACCCAACAAACCGCAGGCGTAAGCAAGCGAAACCAGGGTCGATCTAAATATGGCGTGAAAAAGCCAAAGGCGGCTAAGTAATGCCACGTAAAGGCGCAGCGCCAAAACGAATCATCCTTCCTGATCCAATCTACGGATCAGAGTTGGCGGCACGATTTATTAATCGAATGATGTACAGCGGTAAGCGCGGAAAATCCGAATACATTTTCTACGCGGCAATGAAGATTGTCGAAGAGAAAAGCGGAACTCCAGCTATCGAAGCATTTGAGAAAGCGATTCAGAACGTAACTCCAGCGGTTGAGGTTCGACCTCGACGAGTTGGTGGCCAGACGTACCAAGTACCGATGGACGTTCGGCCAGAGCGACGACGAACTCTCGCGTTCCGATGGCTCCTTGGAGCCGCTCGAAAGCGAAGCGGAAAGTCGATGGTTGACAAGTTGAGCAATGAAGTGCTCGACGCATTCAACAACAGCGGCTCAGCAATCAAAAAGCGTGAAGACACGCACAAGATGGCTGAATCAAACAAGGCGTTCGCCCACTATCGATTCTAAGATATTTTTGACCCGGGCTATGCAAGATGTATAGCCCAAAACTCACTTCACTAAGAAAGGAAGACTAAACAGCCATGCCCAGAAGCCACCCCCTCGAACTCGTTCGGAACATTGGTATTGCGGCTCACATTGACGCCGGCAAGACGACTACAACTGAGCGAATCTTATATTACACCGGCAAAACTCACAAAATTGGTGAGGTGCATGACGGTGCTGCAACCATGGACTGGATGGAGCAGGAGCAAGAGCGAGGAATCACGATTACCTCGGCTGCTACTACTGCATTCTGGAGCGGGTCAGATAAGCAATTCCCAGAGCACAAGATCAACATCATTGATACACCAGGACACGTAGACTTCACGGTTGAAGTTGAGCGATCCCTTCGCGTTCTTGATGGGTGCGTTGCTGTATTTTGCGCCGTTGGTGGCGTTCAGCCTCAATCTGAAACAGTTTGGCGACAAGCGACCAAATACAAAGTTCCCCGAGTTATTTATGTTAACAAGATGGACCGACTTGGTGCTGACTTCTTTAGTGTTCATGGCCGGATCCGAGAGCGACTCGGTGCCAACGTTGCTCCAATTCAGATTCCTATCGGAGCTGAAGGCAACTACACCGGATACGTTGACCTCATCAAGATGACGGCAACGATCTATAAGTCTGACGATGGAAAAACGTCCGAAACCGGTCCAATTCCTGCTGAAATGGAAGAAGCTGCCAAAGAATGGCGAGGCAAATTGCTTGAGTCGATTGCCGACTATGACGATGAAATCGCCATGAAGTACCTCGAAGGTGAAGAGCTATCGGTTGAAGAACTGAAAGCTTCTCTACGACGAGGCACGATCGCTTTGCAAATTTTCCCGATGATCTCTGGTTCGTCCTTTAAGAACAAGGGCGTTCAAGCAATGTGCGACGCCGTTTGTGAATTCCTTCCGAGCCCACTCGATCGAGGAAGTGTTGGTGGAATTGAGCCACGATCAGAAACTGAGCTTGTACGAAATCCTGATGACAAGGAGCCGTTCTCCGCTCTTGCATTCAAGATCATGTCAGATAAGTTCGTTGGACGACTTACGTTCCTTCGCGTTTACTCCGGTTTCCTTAAGAAGGGAAGCCAAGTTGCGGTTGCTTATCGAGACCCGTCGACGAACGAACTTCGAACTCGAACTGAGCGCGTTGGACGAATCTTGGAAATGCACGCGAATGCACGAACTGACCTTGACGAAGTATATGCCGGCGAAATAGTTGGCGTCATCGGTCTAAACGACATCATCACGGGTTACACAATTTGTGATCCAGATAAGATGGTAGCGCTTGAAGCGATCAAGTTCCCTGAGCCAGTTATCCAAATTGCTATCGAACCAAAATCGAAGGCAGACCAAGAGAAACTGGGTCAGTCGTTGCAACGACTTGCACAAGAAGATCCGACATTCCGAGTCTTTACCGATGCCGAGTCTGGTC
>JBAXBU010000129.1:0-6393 GCA_037141835.1 Armatimonadota bacterium
ACATTGGCGTACCATGGGCTAGAAGGGTAAGGACAAGGTTGCAAAAGCCACAAGGGCACGATTCCCTTGACCGCCATCTTTTGGATGGCTAAGTCGATTCCCCGGTAATCGAGCGGACCATTGGGATTCCAAAAGACCTCCCACTCAATGGTCGGGGCACGGGCAATATCGCCCCGCTTTAGGTAGGAAAGAGCGAGATCGAATTGGGGTGTATCTTCCGCGATGTGCCCGGATCGTAGGGGAGGGAGGTTTCCTCCGAAGGTGGGAATTGCGTGGGCGAGGAAAGGCAGAAACAGGGAAAGTAAGGTCAGAGTTCGTTTCATATCTCGGGGGCTCACGGATTATGAGGAGGAAAGTCGCCACTTTAATGCAATAAAATAAACCTGGTAAATAAACCAGGTACAAAGCCTCAGTTTGAACCTAAATGGACTTTGCTAGTCAGCAATTGGAACGCCGACCGGTGCCCAGTCGCCACTGTGGTTTGAGTAAGTGGTTTCACCCAAAATAGTGCCCACCGGATAGCCCGCTTCGTCAAGATGGGCCGCCGGGTAGTAACTCGGAAAAGCTGAGTCAAGAAAGACGGCCTGGGTCAGAATAATGATCTCATCGGCGTCCTCAACCGGGGATTCGAGGGTTGATGAATCCACAAAATAGACATACTTGGTCCCTTCCCACCCTTCATTGGTATAAATTTCGATCCATGTCGCGATGTCCGAGCCAGATTTTGCTGAGCGTACGATTCGGTAGTAAGGGGTGAGGAGCCAGCAGATGGCGGCACTTGCTTGCTCGAGTTGATTAAAGTCAGATCGCCATTTTGCCGCCGACACTTCGTACTGTCCGTTTTCAAATGTCACCGCAATGGGAAAAGTGTCCGGGGTGGCGGGAACAACTTTGAAAGAACTTTCGGTGAGGAATTCCAACGAAATTCTTTTCGAATCCACTCGTGATTTGAGTTCGTCGCAGAGCAGTTCAAGTTCGGGAATCATAGGATGGAGCGATTAGCCCAAGCAAATTTTACCTGCGTAACCTGTTCCTTATGATGCGAAAGTTTAGTCCCCAGGGAATTGCTCAAAGAGCCATAAAACCTGGTAATTTTCGCAGGACTTTCTCAGGTTTTTAGGTCTAGAATCTAAAGTGATTTGTCAGGTTTGACGAGTCACAGGAAATCATGAAAAAAACATTAATTTTGGGTTTAATCGGCTTAGCGGTTGGTGCCCAAGCTTCTCCAGTCATTTACTACGGTGGCGACATGAACGGAGTCGATGGTTTGGCTTCTCAAATCAGTACTGCTGGTGGGTTTACTGACTCACAAACATACGACAATTTTACGTTGACGTCTGCAATGACCATCGACGGCGTTTTCGGTCGATTCCTCGACACTTCTACAAGCTTTGCTCAGCAAATCACTTGGGAAATCCGAAGCGGTATGTCATCTGGTAACGGTGGCACCCTTTTGTTCAGCGGCACTACAGCAGCAACGAACTCATTCACAGGTTTCAGTGCCTTCTCAATCAACGAGCGTGAATATTCGTCGAACGTTAGCGCGTTCAACCTTGCTGCTGGTAATTACTGGCTGTCTGTCGCACTTGCGGGCGGAGACGGTCAAGCATATGCTTCTGCCACGAGTGGAGCCAATGGCGTCGGTGGGCCATTGAACGATGGCAATTCGTTCTTTAACGCACCAGTGCAGTTCAGCGCAAACTATGCGCCGACTGGAACTCAACTTGGATCAGGCGTCGACGGAGACTTTGCATTTGGTCTTCGCGGTGCCTCCACTGTTCCAGAACCAGCTTCGTTCGCAGTCCTTGGACTCGGCGCAGTTGCTTTGCTTCGACGACGACGCAAATAAGCCAGGCGTTTAAAACATAAAGGCGGTTATGGCTTGCATTCGGGCAAGGCATAACCGCCTCCTTTTTTGCTCCAAGGATCGAATGTGTCGTTTAACCGATGCATTCCAATGAAGTCATTGCTTTTGCGGAGACGGCGGTACTTGCTTGGTCGAGCTGGTCAAAGTGTTCATGTCATTTTGCCGCCGAAACTTCGTAGAGTCCGTTTTCGAACGACACTTCAAGTGGAAACGCATCTTCGGTGGCGGGAACAACTTGGAGAGAACTTTCGCTGAGGAATTCCAACGAGATTCTTTTCGAATCCACTCGCGATTTGAGTTTTTCGCACAGCAGTTCAAGTTCGGGAATCATAGGATGGAGCGATTAGCCTAACTCAATTTTACCTTTTGAAAGCGTGCTCCAAATTTCGGTTTCTGCCTTTCGGCGGTACCATTTCAAGCAATATGAATCCTTCCAAAATGGACTTAGCCCCGCTCGATGGGTATCCCGAACCTTATGGCACGTTACTCGCGACCCTGCAAGACGGCTCTCGTGAGTGGCGCGAAGAGCTTGGCGATCCCGATCCAAAGCATATTGTTTGGCAAGCCACGCCTAACGGGCACAGTATTGGCGCGCTCCTTTTGCATATTGCCGAAGTCGAGACGTGGTGGATCGAGGTAGTGTGCCTTGGCCGGGAATTTGATCCTGAGGAGGAAAAGCTTTATATGAGTGAGGAGATTGATCAGTACGGCGGCTCGTGGCCAATTCCGCCCGAGAAGCCGATTTCGTATTACTTCGATCTGTTAGATAAGGTTCGGGCGAGGACTCTCGAAAGTGTGAAGTCGTTTGAGCCTGGAGACACGGTACGGGTGCGCAGCAACGGCGATTCCGCAACCCTGCGTTGGATTTTGGCGCACGTGGTCGAGCATGACTCGTACCACGGTGGTCAAGCCGTGCTCATGCACGAGATTGCTAAGAAATTTCAGGCATAAAAACACCAATTGGCTGGGCGACATTTTAGGCATGCCAGTCGCCGCCCTTCGTAATCCTTAATTGGTTTGCTTATCGGGCAGTCTTTCGTCGTCGGATAAGCGCTAATGCGCCGAGCCCGAGCACTGCCAACGATGCCGGTTCCGGAACGGGTGAAGCCCGTACGTGTCGGACGTCATCGACTCCGATGATGTCGCCAAGGACATTGATAGTCACACTTGAAATCGATTGGCCAGCATCCGTGAACCCAAAGAACTGCACACCGGAGCCAAGGTTTACCAAATTCAGGGATTGAGCGACCCCGTCGTTAAAGGTAACGGTTTCAACCGAAAGCTGAACTCCCGAAAAGTACGCGCCAAACGATTGGACCGGCGTTGCGAAGGTGAAGGTCATCGTTCCTCCATTCATTGAGGCGAAATTGGTCCCACCCGTCGTGGTATTGAATCCAAAGAGACCGTCTGGGGAGCTGATTGGAGAATTGCGGATTTCTTGGTTATTGGATCCGAAATCAATGCCAGTGAGGGTTACTCCGCCACCAAGGGCAAGGCTTGAATACGCGCCAACCGGAGCCGATTCGAAGGTGATTAAGTTGACGGTTCCGAAGCCCGCAGCGGCAGTATCGTAGGCTAGGGCAGCCGCATTTGAGTTGGGGCGAGGATCGGTTGAGTTGGCAATATCCGCACCCGAATAGATCACCAAGCTCGCATTTGAAAGGGTAGCAAGCAAGCTAAAAGCAAAGAAAGCAGGAATTTTTACGTTCATGACACTAGATCATAACTGGATTGGCTCCAAATTACTAGGAGATTGTGCATCCGATTGAGCGAAGCGCCACTCAGGCTAAAATTTCAGGCACAAAAAAAGACGCCCATCCACTTGGAAATTCCAAATGAATGGGCGGAGAGCCTTACAAATTGTTACGAGCGTGTTCGCATCGGTTCCAGCAGGGTGTGGGCTCCAGCCGAACAGTAGAGAGAAAGTGAGATACCGGAAACTTGGCTAGGAATCCGTGACGAACTTCTTGGTCAAAAGACGACCAACCGGCTTCTCGAACCAATGCCAAATAGCCACGGAAGCAAGAACGGAAAGCACTATGACCGTTGCATGATACAAATTCATGGAGGAAGGATTCTTCCAAAAGAATTTTAGCCATTCGTCCGTTGGCCTCTGGATCAGATACAGGGCGTAGCTTGCTTCGCCTAAAACCAAAAGTATAGGAAGACTTAAGAATTTTTCCACCGATCCTCGGCATTGGCTGGCTCCGCACACAATGGATGTCATCCCAATACAAAGGAGAATTTGAGCCAAAGGATTTAGTTCTTGATTGATGATTGCAAAGGCGATGATCATCCCAATTCCCAACCAAAACGCAATCTTCCAAACGAATTTGTTCAGATCGCTTTTGACCGATTCTTTGACGAGCATTGCCCCAAACATCCCGAATGCAAAGATGGTTAGACTTGAAAACGGAAGATTAAGGATGTCCCTCGCAGTTCCGGTGGGAGCTTGATTCCAAGTGCCAGGTCGTAACAAAAAGATCAATCCATGCAAAACCGATGTAATCGAAAGTCCAAGGATAGGCTTTAAGATTGAGTTCTTCGTTTTGCAAACGAGAATGAGGAGAAGCGGAAAAAGCAGGTAGTAGAACGCCTCAACGCTTATCGACCAACTTGGCTCGTTCCAATGAAGCCGGAAAGGGCTTGCCGGAACCCACGCCTGCAAGAGCGTAAGATGCAGTCCAACGTCAACAAGTCGTTCGGGCAGCAATCCTTGTTCTTTTGCCATCCCTAACTGCCCTCGAAGGAAGAAAAGCATGATCAACAGCACAAACCAATAGGTTGGTACGATGCGAATGAACCGCTTTTTGAAGAACTTGCCCAGACTTGATCGGTCAACTAATGGCTTATCGGAATAAATCGATGCAAGGAGAAACCCCGACAGAATAAAAAAGAACGTGACGCCGGTGTACCCATGGGCGGCGAGAAGTTCATAGACTTTGCCGAGTGTGCCTGGGAAGTGAATCGGAAAGTGAAACAATACAACGCCAAGAGCGGCAAAGAAGCGAAGACTGGTTAGCGAGTTAACTCGGTTCATGTTGATTGTGATTTCCTTCACCGAGGTTCTTGAACCTATATTATGTCCCGTCAAGTCCCGTGCGCATTTTCCGATGTTGTGATTCAGCTTGTCAAGTGTCAAAACTGTAGGTTCTACTAGCTTGTTGCTGAATAGATATGTCCGTATTTTAAGGGATGCCGCTTGGAAATGCCAAGTGAATGGGCGGAGATCCTTGCTAAATTGTCACAAGCGTCTTCACATGCTTGTCGAGCAAAAGAGACGACCAAGACCTAACCTGAGGTCTTCAGTTTGATGGACTTGACCTTACTGAGAGAAGGTTTCTCAATGAAAGTGTAAGAAAGGAGGGTTAGTATGATCGTCATCCCAATGGTCACAACAGAGAATTCAAATGGAGAGACCTTTTAAACCGGTGTTATTACGGGAACCAGCCGAGGGTTCGGACTGCATCAACAATGGCGTCGGCATAAAAGCCAGCAAAGAACTGTTGCCCGCCGGTTAACAAGTGAACGCCATCCTGAAAGAGCTGCAAATTTGCGTTCTGCTCGAAAGATTGAACCCAAATTTGCGAATCACCCGCAAAGGTGTTCACCCCATTCGCGAGGCCTTGGGTTACCGCCACGTATTCCCGAGTTTTCTGGTTTGTGGCGTCAGAGGATGCGTAGGTTGGTGGCATGATGACGACTACTTTTCCTCGGTCGACAAACTCCCTTGCAATTCTCGCTAAGTTTCCAGCAAACGCACCTGCCGAACTGTTACTCACAACCGCATCGTTAATGCCCAACTCAATCACGACCAGTTGAACCCCCGCCGCATCAAAGGCTTTATCGGCAGTTTCGAAGTTGCCCGAACCGGCAATAATGTCCGGCAACCATTCCGCCGTCTTGGTTCCCGCCGATGAGTTGATGACATTGGTGACCGTGCAACCCAATCGTGTCGCAACGATTACGCTGGACAGTGATGCAAGCAGAGAGTTGACACCCGCCGTAACGACAAACGTTGGGTCAGTAATGGAATCTCCGATCCAGCCGATCTTGAGCCCGGTCGAAACACTTGGTGGATCGAGGTAAAAACTGCGGTTACATTGGTTAAGAAGTGCAACGTGATTTGCCCTAATCTGGTCGTAGCTGAGGGCAGAACCGTGGACTTGTACTTCGCCAATCGCGCCGTCAAAGAAAAAGTCTCCCGCCGAAGTTCCACCGATGCAAAAATTCGAAGCTCCGTTCGAAGGTGGCGCTTGGGCTGCAACTGTGTAATCCAGTTTGCCGTTGACGTAGAGTCGTTCTTGGATGATCCCACCAACCGTGGTTCGGGCGTAAGAGAACACTGTTGGCTTGCCCGTGCATAATGCTGATGAGCGAGAAACTAACCTATCCCAACGACCAATTTTTCTTCCACCAGCGGCATTGCCCACATTTTCTTGGGTGAGCAACCAACAGCAACCTGCCGTCTTTCCTTTGTCGACAATGGTGCCAGAGTTGGCAACGGAGCCTCCGTAGCAAAGCAC
>JBAXBU010000130.1:0-6266 GCA_037141835.1 Armatimonadota bacterium
GGTTTACAATAAGGTGTTCGAGCCTTCCTTCGTCGCCCATAACGAAAACCGGTTCTTCAGGAACGATTGCCTCCAAATCAACTTTTGAAATAGAGAATTGAGCCTCAATGAGGCTAATGACTTTCTCAAGAATGTCGGAAAGGTCTTGGTGTTCAAGGACTGCTTGATGAGGCTTTGCGTAGCTAAGTAGGCGATGAGCCAGCACATTAAATCGCCCGAGGGAATCGCCGATGTAATTCAGAGCTTTCTCTGGTTCATCACTACCCATGGAAATTTGAACATTGATTGAAGCCAAAATGTTTCGAATATCGTGGGCAATTGAGGCTGCAAGTGTTCCCGTAACGGCTAGCTTTTCGCTCTGAATCAGATTATTTTGGGTGTTTTTGAGTTCTTCACTTGTCACCCGGAGCCCTTTTTCTAGGTGATAGATTCTTGATTCGCGTTCAAGTTCAGTGCTTACCCTCATCGCGAGCACGGATAAAAAATGCAAGTCATCCGAATCAAGTGGTACATCGGATTGGGCATCTAATATGCAGAGAGTACCAATTGCATTTCCGGCTAAGTCAAATATTGGAACACCGGCATATCGCGTAAAGCCTAGCTTAACGGGAGCTAAGTCTTTGGCATTTTCATCTAACCTGCCGTCTTGAATGACAACTGGCTCTCGGCTGGCCAAGCAGAACTGGCAATACGATTCGACAAGGGCATTTCCAGAAATTTTGGGAGCTTCGGGAGGAACTCCACTAACAGTGTGGAACCTCATAAAATCGTCATCAAGTATAGAAAGCAAGGCAACCGACCCGTAATGTCCCGAAATTGTATTGACAATTGCTTGGACGATGTGGGTTGGATCCCGATCAAACAGAAGGGTAATTCGGCTTAATGCCTCTTGGTATTTCCTTTTCTTCGCTTTGGCACTGATGTCTAAGAAAGTCCATAATCTTGCAATTACTTTTTGGTCGACGTTTCGTACCGGCCCCGAGTATCGTCGCAAAACCATGTCGGGATTCTTGAGAATGAGTTCATCTTCCTGCTCAATGCTGTCGTTTGCGTAAACTTCTTCTAAATTGCGATGCCAGTGCTCGGTGTCAACAATCCGATGCTTCACCATAGCTCGTACGGCCTCAACATCATTGCTGACTACGTTTGTCGTCGAGATTCCGAAGAGATCTCCAAACTTACCATTGCAGATGAGAGACTGATGGTCGAGATCGGTAACTAATACCCCGTAGTCGACCGCGCCAAGGACGGCCCTCAGTGAGTGCTCAATTTCTAGCGGCAGGAGTTCTCGCATGCTCAATTGCTCTTGACGGTCTGATCTCTTGCTCACCATCCATTAAGATAGCGGTTTCTTGAGGCAAGAGTAAAGAGATATGCATTGTTGAGTGGACCAGGGTATCCATAAATTCAATCTTCATAATGTAGCCAGTAAATGAACGCAATCTGAATGACATCAAAATGCAAGGTAAATCGTTTGGGGTGAAGACCCACGTATTTTTACCAACAATATCATGAGATGAGGACAAAACGCGGATTTACTCTGGTTGAATTGCTGATTGTTGTCATCATTATTTCGGTGATGGCCACCATTGCCATTCCAAAGTTTGCAGATTCAAATACTCGGGCAAAAGAAGCAAGTTTGAAGGCCTACCTGTACTCGCTACGAACAGCCACAGAGAGATTTCATGCCGATACTGGCCTTTGGCCTTCGTCAGATGATATCATTAGCGGATCTACCCCCACAAAAGGGTTCAATGAAGTCGGTACCAAGGTCGTAATGCCGGCTGGAGTATATTTTGGTCCATACTTTGCAGAAAACGGCAGCACAATTGGTATTTCTGGAGTTACCTTGACTTACGGAACCGGCGGACCAAATCCAATAGGATCGTGGAAGCTCACTGGTTCAGCCGTTGCATCAGACGGGACACTATTTAGCTCCTGGTAAATAAAAAAAGACCTTGCAGTTCATGCAAGGTCTTTTTCTTATTTAGCCCTCTTAGATTTACTTTTCTCGAAGAGGAAGACCCATTGCCTTCAAAAAGACTCGAGCTTCTTCGTCGTTCTTTGCCGAAGTACAAATTACAATATCCATACCGCGAATTTTGTCAAAGTTGTCGTATGGAATTTCAGGGAAAACCAACTGCTCTTTGAGCCCAACGGCGTAGTTTCCACGACCGTCGAATGACTTAGGTGAAAGACCTTGAAAGTCCCGGATTCGGGGAAGTACGACCGATGAAAGACGATCAAAGAAGTGGTACATTCGATCGCCTCGCAGAGTTACCTTACATCCAACTTTCATTCCCTCTCGGAGTTTGAAGTTTGAAATTGCTTTGGTAGCCATTGTTGCAACTGGCTTTTGACCAGCAATAACTTGCATGTCTCGCAATGAGTTCTCAAGATTCTTGCTGTCCTTGTCGGTTGAACCGGTACCCATATTGATAACGATCTTGTCGAGCTTCGGAATTTGCATTACGGACTTGTATCCGAACTGCTCCATCAACTTTGGACAGACTTCTTTTGCGTACTTCTCACGAAGACGTGGTTTTGGCAACGTTCCGGTTGGACCTGTTGCGGCTGCTTCTACTTTTTCTTTTCTTGCCATAATTCTTCTGCCTGAGTTCTGACCAGGCTGTCATTGACTGTGGGCTTTCGCCTTACTTCGATTCTGCGTCTTTGATGGTTTGACCGCTCTTCTTCGCATAGCGAACAAGTTTGTCTCCCTCTTTCTTTCGTCCAAGTCGGCTAGGTTTGCCGGTCTTTGGATCAAGCACCATGACGTTTGAGATGTGGAGTGGTGCTGGAATCGCGATTCTAGCGCTCTTTTCACCTTGTTGCTTTGCCTTTCGGTGCTTGATAGCTTGGTTGAGCGGCAATGGCTGATCAGGATTTTCAGGGTTCTCTTTGAGAACGATTACCCGGCTTTCCTTTGCACTAACTGCAGCAACAAAACCTTCTTGCCCCTTATCTTTTCCGGCGATGATCATAACTTTATCGCCTCGGCGAATTTTAAGTTTGATCGGATTTGCAAGTCTCTTTAAATCTGCTTTCGTTGGCATTACAACACCTCTGGTGCAAGCGAAACGATCTTCATGAAGTTCGCATCGCGGAGTTCGCGAGCCACTGGACCAAAAATACGGGTCCCTCTTGGCTCATTGTTGACTGGGTTAATGACTACGCAGGCGTTCTCGTCGAATCGAAGCGTGCTACCGTCTACTCGGCGGCAAGGCTTCTTGGTTCGAACGATGACGCATCGAACGACGTCACCCTTTTTGACGGGCATGTTCGGAGTCGCGGTCTTGACTGCGGCTACGATAAGGTCACCGACCCCACCATAGCGGGGTTGTGACCCCTTTAAGACGCGAATACACATGACTTCGCGTGCTCCTGAATTATCTGCTACTTTTAATCTTGTAAATTGTTGAACCATTCTTGTTCAGTTAAATCCTTTTCCAGCGGCCATTCAAAGCATCAGCTAAGCGTAGGCTTGGAGGTCGAGTTCTCCGAACCAGAGTTCGGAGAACAAACATCGTTACTTGACCTTTTCGATGATTTGGGTTACGCGCCATCGCTTGTCTCTCGACAACGGGCGAGTTTCCATAATCTCAACGCGGTCTCCCTCATCGCAACCAATAATGTCGTGTGCTTTGAACTTTTCAGTTCGGATAACGACCTTTCCGTATAGTGGGTGCTGTACCCGTCGCTCGATTCGAACGACTACCGTCTTTTGCATTTTGTTGCTAACGACGATCCCTACACGGGTTTTACGGTTATTGCGAGGTTCTTGGGTTTCTGCCATCAATTGCTACCTCGTTTCTTTTCGGTTATGACAGTCAAAATTCGTGCGACATTATGTCGTCGGACTTTGAAACTGGCTATGTCGGTCAATTGCCGGAAAGCAAGGTCTCGTCGAGCTTTATACATTGCTGCTTGCTCTTCCGTGACCAATTGCTCCAAATCGGCAACTGATTTTTCTCGAAGTTCTTTTGCTTTTAAGTTCTTCATGTAATTTCAGCGTGCCTATACGGCTGCTTCCTCCGTCACTTCTGGTGTGTGGTAATTTCCACCAATATTCTTGGCTTTCAGCTCAGCTTCAAGCTCTTCTTTCGAGTAGAACTTGCATCGCATCGGCATTTTGTAAATAGCGAGTCGCATAGCTTCTCTTGCTAGTTCCTTAGAGACGCCGTCCATTTCGAACAACACTCGACCAGGCTTAACAACAGCTACCCAACCTTCAATACCTGCCTTACCTTTACCCATACGGGTTTCAAGTGGCTTTTTGGTATAGGACTTTTGTGGGAAGATTCGAATCCAGACTTTTCCACCTCTTTTGATGTGTCGGGTCATTGCAATTCGAGCGGCTTCTATTTGTCGGCTTGTAACCCATGCTGGTTCCTGCGCAACAATGGCGAATTCGCCAAAGTCAACGTGGTTACCCTGGGTTGATAGTCCCTTCATTCGTCCGCGGAACATCTTCCGTCGTCCCTCTTTAACTCTTTTAGGCATCAACATTAGCTTTCACTTCCTTCGGTGGTAACTTCTGCGACTGGAGCATCCGCGACTGGCGCTTTTGCTTCAGTTGGTGCTGGAGCATCTTCAACCTTAGTAGCGGCAAAAGCCTTCTTTTCAGGTCGATCTGCAATAGCCTTCTTTCTCGCTTCTTCTTGCTGAGTTTGTACGATTTGATCAAGCTCTCGAAGTCGCTTTTCAGGAAGAACTTCTCCCTTATAGATCCAAACTTTGCATCCAATGATTCCGTAAACCGTATGAGCTTCGGCAAATCCGTAGTCAATGTCGGCTCGGAGAGTGTGAAGTGGAATCTTTCCGGTCTTGTCACCTTCGCTACGAGCAATTTCTGAGCCGCCCAATCGACCGGAAACGAGAATCTTAATTCCTCGGCCGTTCAGTCGGACAACACGGGTCATTGCTTGTCGCATGGCTCGTCGGTGGCTGATTCGCTTTTCGAGCTGAGCACATACGTTTTCGGCAACGATCTGAGCATCAAGCTCAGGCTGTCGAACTTCACTAACGTTTACTTGAACAACCAAAGTTGCGTCGTTCTGTCGTACTCGTCGGTTAAGCGTATCGGTTAGCTCATCAATTCCCTTTCCACCTCGACCAATGATTGCTCCTGGTCGCGCCGTAAAGATGTTGACTTTCAAACGATTTGCGGCTCTTTCAATTTCAACTCGACTTACGTTACCAAGACCGACTCGGTTCTTGATATACTGTCGAATATCGTGATCGAGCTTTAGTGCCTCTGCGTATCCTTTCTTCTTGTAGAACCAATGGCTGTCGTGGCCTCGAATGATGCCGACGCGCAGACCAACTGGATGTATTTTCTGTCCCATTAGTTTTCTTTGGTCTCCTCGGAGGCATCTGCCCCGTCTGTTACAGGTTCAGTAACCTGCTCCACTACTTCCTCATGAACTTCAGGCGCGGTTTCTTCAACCGGTGCTTCCATAACCACTTCTTCAACTTCGGCTACTTTTGCTTCAACCTTCTTCTTGGCAGCTTTTACTGGTCCGAAAGTAGGTCTTGGCTTTGCCTTAGTACCGTGTGGCTTGACTTCTGCCGCTGGTTCATATTCTTCTACAACCACAGTAATGTGGCTCGTCTTTTTGACAATTCGATTAGCTCGTCCCATCGATCTGGCTTGGATTCTCTTCAGTCGAGGACCTTCGTTGACCTCAATTCGAGCAATCTTCAGAACGTCAGCACCAAGGTTGTTATTCTCTGCGGCGTTTGCAATCGCAGATGTAAGCACTCTCTTTAAGTAGAATGCGCCTTTACTGGTGTGGAATCGAAGCTTGTGGATCGCGAATGCCGCTGGCATTCCCTTGATTTCGTCCGCAACGATTCGAACCTTACGAGGTTGAACACGGACATATTTTGCTGTTGCGCTTACTTCCATAGTTTCCTCGTTATCTGAGCTTGACTCCTCGCTCAGGGATGCCACCTTGGTGACCTCGGTAGGTTCGAGTTGGAGCAAATTCCCCGAGCTTGTGACCGACCATATTTTCGGTTACAAAAACTGGAACGTGCTTTCGCCCGTCGTGAACTGCGATCGTGTGGCCAATCATATCTGGAATGATTGTCGATCGGCGACTCCATGTTTTAATTAGATTTTTTTGTTCGGTCTCATTCATCTTGTCCACCTTCTTCATTAGGTGGTCATCGACAAAGAAGCCCTTTTTTAATGATCTTCCCATTTATTTTCCTGTGTTAACCTTCGCCTGAACTTATCCAGAACGGGCAGTGCACTAGGA
>JBAXBU010000131.1:0-6211 GCA_037141835.1 Armatimonadota bacterium
GTCCATCTTTGTGATTGCTGCTTCCATAAGCTCGTCTGGTACTTCCACGAAGCCAAAGCCTCGGTTAGGGATTACCTTTGCGTTTTGCGGCTGAAATTCGCCGAATGCCATGAGGAGACCTTCCTCATTTGTGTTGTAGGACAAGTTTCCTACATATAGATTCTTTAATGCCATTTGTTCTTCTCGTAGTTTCCCGCTGTACCTCGTCTGACCTGAAAACTACTTCATTCACAAATCGCGGACTGTTCGAAACTATGGTCGGGATTTCTCCCACCAACCTTATTATGAACCATTCCGTGGATTTCCGTGTAAAACAATTCATTTCAGGACTTTTTAGGTTCAAACCGAGGAATCGGGATAGAATAGAAAGATGTTATCAATCCTTGCGTTTGGTGTTGCTCAGGCATATGGGGGCGCCTTGGACGATCCAAAACTAAAGGGTGCAATGGTTTGCGCGATGGTTTCTGACCTGGATGGCAAAGTAATTTTTGAGCGAAATGCGGACATAAGAGTTATGCCAGCAAGCAACGAGAAACTCTTTACTTGCGCATTTGCATTGGCGCAGCGAGGTCCGGACTATCGAACCGAGACAAAGTTTTGGATTGATCGAAATTCGGTGAAGATCGATTCGGTTGGTGACCCTTCGCTTTTGGCTTCCCAACTGCTTGAATTGAAGACGAAATATCATATTGGGGCCGGACATCGGGTCTTGATTAAACAGAATTATAAATGTGACCGTCCTGACACTTGGCAAGTTGGGGATGTCCATAATCGGTTTGCACCCGCCATCCATTCCTTTTCAATTGATAAGGGCGGTTTTGAATTGCGAGCTGGTCCCGGAGGATTGAGCTTTTCTCCTCATACACCGGTCTTGAATCGGCTGAAATTTGTTCCAACTTCCAAGCCTCTCTCGCTTGAATACGACGTTATCAGCGGAAATTTGGATGTTACGGGAAAATTGCCTCCGGCTGAGACTAAGGTTGATACGCTTTCGGATCCGAATCCGAGTTTGACTGCGATTTCTTGTTTGACTGGCACGAAGAATCCGATCGTTGAAGAGATGGAATCCCTGCCTGAGTCAGGTCCGATCGAAACGATCCTGAGTGCGCCGATGTCAACGATGATTAAGGATTGCCTTCAGCCGAGCGACAACTGCTATGCAGAGCATTTGCTGTTTTTAGGTTCGAAAGCAAGCAACTATCCGGCGGCTCGAAAGTCGATTACGGAATGGTTAAAGCAAACGGTTGGGTTGGATTCGACATATTTTCGATGCGAGGATGGGTGCGGGTTGAGTCGAAAAAATCAGACTACGGTCAGGAATATTTCTAAGCTTTTGCAGTGGACAACGTTGCAACCAACCTCGCAATTGTGGCAGGATTCACTGGCTAAGGCCGGAGTTGGCACGCTTGCCAAACGGCTCGAATCTGTTGATTTTGTTGGAAAAACTGGCACTCTTGACATGGTTAGTTCGCTCAGTGGTTTCGTAAAGTGTAAGGACGGGGAAACAAGGATTGTTTCAGTAGTGCTCAACCACTACGGGTGTACGGAGACCGAGGCTCGAAAAATATTGGATCGGTTTATTGAAAATGTTAGCAAATGAGACCCTATCGGCACGGAATCTGCGATTTAGAAAGTTTATGAGCCTTGCGTTCCCAACTAAGAGCATGATTGCGTTGCTTGCCATTGGCATCATTGACTTGATTTCGACCGCAGTCCTTCATTCGAAGGGATTAATCGTTGAGCTTAATCCCCTCATGCGAGGGTTCATTGAGCATTCGGAATGGCTTTTCGTTTTTGTGAAAGGATTGACGATTGGTGTTGCGTGGGGAACGATGGTTTGGTATGCCCAGCAGAATCGTCACTTTGTGAACAAAGCCTGCACTTGGGGATCCATCGCATATGTTGGAGTTTGGACGACCTGGTTCTTCGGAGTTCGATAGTTGTCAGTTTGCAGTTTGCAGTTTGGAGTCAGCTACGAACTTTCGACGCTAACTGAAGGAATTCTCGAAGCTTGACTTCACCTGTTCCAGCTCGACTGATAGCGTACGAACAAAGGCTATCCCTATGCGTTCTTCCTAACTTGTAAGGGCTTCATCGAGTTGTTGATCCGTCATGTGCTCAATTACATCATAAGCGGCTTTTCGGTCGAGATTAAGTTTTTTTCGTGAGTCTCGTCGCATTACACCTTGTAGAAACCGGATCTTTTCCTCGCGGGTTTCACAAATAAGTCTTGGGACTTCGCATGGCTTACCGTCCTTGAGGGCGACCATGGTTACGCGGGCGGTGTTGGTTTGGCGTTTGATGCCTGACTTGAGATTTTCGGTGTGGACATCAACGAGGACTTCCATTGAGGTTCGACCTACGAAGACAACTTGTCCGATGAGGGTTACAAGTTCTCCGACTTCAATTGGTTCGTGGAAGTCGACTTGGTCGAAGCTTGCGGTGACGCACGTGGTTCCTGAGTGCTTAGCCGAGGCTGCGTATGCGCAAAGGTCAATCTTTGCGAGCAGTTCGCCTCCGAATAGTTTTCCGAGGAAGTTGGCTTCGTTGGGCCGGATGACCTCGGCGATGGTGACTTGGGTATCGGCTGCGCGCACTCCTTGCATTGGTTCAGAGTTTACTGGAATTGTAAATTCTTATCTCTCAAGAATTGCCAGGAGTTATCTTGCACTTGAAGCACGCATGCGGCGTAGCCGGGTCGCGACTTTGTTTTTCATGGTTCCTTTAGCTTTCGAATATCTGTCGCTCCGTGGAAGAGGCTAATTCGATGGCTAAACCCAGGCATTCAGCTTTCTTGAGTGGACAGCCACTCAAGAAAGCTTACGACCTGGGCTGAAAACCTGCCAACCCTTCAGACCTCATGATTGAGTACGCAAAGTTGCTGGCTGCACTACCGATGGTGATTTAATCTCGGAAGAGTTTCGATTCGTGTCCTGACCAACTCGTACAGGGGCTTAATGTTCTCAGGCAGTTCCGATATCGGATATACGCGAATATCGTTCTTAGCCAAAACCAAGATGAAATGTGAATGTAGTCGCAATGGTCCGTTTGGCTCAAGTTTCCCCAAATTGTTGACCATGCCAGTTACCTCTTTTTTCGATAATGTCTTACCGTAGGGTTCAAGCAAAGCTTCGTCAAAGTAATCCCGACGAGTACTGAAGACCTGAAAATCATCTACGTCAAATCTGATTCCAACCTGGTCAAGTGCGGCACCCTTAAGGTCACCCCGAATAGCCTTCGCAATTTTCCAGAAAATGACAGGCACCTGTGGTCGACGATATCTAACTACTTGAAGAGCGAGAATCGTATCACTCGCCAGGTTCATCTGTCTTGTCCCTCTTTGATCTGTTTCGTTAGAAGGCAAAAAAATGGAATAGTTGCTTAGACCTTCAGCTAACAATAGTTGGCTTTCATAAGATTCAGCCATTGACTTACCGTCGATAGGATCGTACTCTATCGGGGGATTGCGTTCGATGAGAAATGCCCAGCCAAATAAAGCCGCTACAAAGATCATGCCGGCTATCAAGATTTGTTTGCGTTTCACGAGCGCTCCTGTTCCTTCAAATCAACTTGAATATATGTTATCTCACCTTTACGTGGAGAACCTGGCGCCAACTAGGTACCATTCATATCCGGTAATTCGTAGCCTGCTTGCATCTCAAATATCTTCTTAATTCGACCCTTGACTAAGTTCCTAATTGACCACGGAAGATCTTCGTCAGTGTAAACACGGAATTGGTCATATACTTGGACAAAATAGAAATCTTGATTGAGTCGAAGCCTTGAATTTTTCTTGAGAGGGCCAACTTTGTCGGCGAGCAATGATCCATTGAAGTTCGAATCTTGTTTGACGTCGGAAGATCCGATCCCACACGACATCGGATTTGAACCTCGATAGAAATCCTGTTGATCGACTTCGTTGCCGTAATACTGACCCATTCCGTCGCGTACGAGATAGACGCCCTTTGCTTCCACCTTTGCTTGACTCTCTTTCACTCGCTTCCAAAACGGCTCGATCTTTTGCACATAGTGGAACTTGAGAAGAGAGAAAGTATATCTGTTCGGAATATTTTCTTCTCTAGCAGTGCCGAGAGGAATCTCAAGATAGTCGTCGTGTTCTCGGTCGTACTTCGAATTGAGTATTCCAGAGAATTTCGATTGGAAGCTTTTCAGAATAACACGTCCGTCGAATCTATCGTATTCGAGGTCTGACCACATGGGGAGAAGACCACGAAGTTTGTAGGAACCTGCGACAAAAATAGTAGCAATGCAAAGCCCATAAGCTACTCTAGGAACTCTTTGAAGCAAACTCGTGATCCTGTTTCGCATACACTCACTAAATACGGTTCCAGTTTACATTTGTTTGGAGGTTCGTCTTTTTACTTCATCGCGTCGATAGTGAAGCCGTCAGGCAAAATCGAATCTAACTAGCCTGACTCTGGAAGCACAATGAAATTCCATTACCCTTTACATTAAGTAGAGCAGTACTTCGCTCAATCTAAAGCAAATCCAAACATATTGGCTTCCGGGTTGACTCCGTGCCCAAACTGGTCAAACAGGACTTTCCTCATGAATTGCTTGGCTTTCGGCGGAATCGAGCTGCGCGCATAAACTCGGACCTTTGAATCGCATTGTATAACAACGAAATCCTGATTTAGTCGTAATGGAGAATTAGCCTCAAGTTCTTTGAAAAGGTCTCGATATGGCTGACAATCAATGGTTTGATCTGGAAACCCTTTTGAGCTTTGGCCCCCACCAGGTCCAACTTGCCTTGTGTCACGACGATTGCTAATAACTTTTGGACCAAAGGCTGATGAGTGAACAGTGTATCCTGACTTTCCTTTGCCTCCGGCAAATTCCATAAAGAAGGAAATTGGCGCTGGTTTTATTTTCGACAAGTACATAAATGTTCGGACGCAGACTTCCAAGTCTGAACTTGATCCATACCACCTTTCAATAGGGGTCAATGGTCGGGCAACTTTTACCTTCGATGGTCGGCTTGGCCAATCCTTTTCAAGCAATACATATACTGAATCAAACATTGACTCACCATCAGTAGCGGAATATGGCATGGACTTATTGGAGGCAATCCACGCCCAAGTGCAAAGCAAGAATATGAATACACTAACAACCAATAATATGGAACGCTTCAATCGATTAACTCCATCTTCCCAAACAGGTATTCAGAACAAAATCAAGAGTGGGCAAAAGCATAGACTTACTATACGGTACGCGTGAGCAATCGGATCAAAATAATTTGGACGACACTCCCGCCGGTTCGTCTACGCCCCACTCACCCTTGGTTGCTTCGCAATCCCCCCCAAGGGCGTAACATAGTTGTTCCCGTTATCGAAAGTAACTTGAAACTAGAACTTCTCAACGAAGCTGACTGACCAATATTGTTCAGGAGTATTCATTGAATCTATGGCCTGTCGGGCAGCCAGTAGCTCTTCTGGGAACTCATTTTCTGAATAGACCCGAACTTCATTGCCTAAATGAACGGCGTAAAAGTTTGAACCGGAACGCAAGTCAGTGTTCGGTGGTAGTTTCTTGATAGTCTCTCGGAGTTTTCTCATGTCAGCAAATTCTCCATCTGATTCAAATGAAGAAGTCGAGATGAACGTTGGGAGTGCGCAGTTGGGCTTTCAGCCCCCACCGGTTCGTTCCTCACCGACTCCCCCTTCTGGGAGAGTGTCTCGGCTACTGTCTTCTCAAAACCTCAACAAATCGCGGCCATCACAACTTGGGCAAAGTCTTCGGCTTTAAGCGATGCTCCGCCAACGAGGCCACCGTCGATGTCAGATTGAGAGAAGAGTTCCTTTGCGTTGCCTGGGTTTACGCTGCCACCGTATTGGATTCTCGTGGTTTGTTGGATCGAACTTGGAAGGCATGAGCGGATCATTGCGCAGACTCGGTTTGCCTCAGTTGAGTCGCACACTTTGCCGGTGCCGATTGCCCAGACTGGTTCGTAAGCGATTACTAGCGGAGCAAGGTCCGATTCAGTAATTCCGTCAAGAGCTCCATTGATTTGGGTTGCAATGACGGAATCCGTGTTTCCCGCTTCCCTTTCGGCTAGGGTTTCCCCACAGCAGACAATTGGGATTATCCCTCCGGCAAGGCAAGCTTTGAGCTTCAGGTTGACGGTCTCATCGGTTTCGGCAAATGAGCCGATGGTGGTTTCGGGAACTTCGAGTTTGCCAAATCGTCCTCG